>DATCJN010000029.1:0-9640 GCA_036562755.1 Clostridia bacterium
AGTTCAGATTGTGGGCTGCAACCCGCCCACATGAAGGAGGAGTTGCTAGTAATCCCGAATCAGCATGTCGGGGTGAATGCGTTCCCGGGTCTTGTACACACCGCCCGTCACGCCATGGGAGTCGGGAGTACCCGAAGTCGGCGCGCTAACCTAAGCAATTAGGAGGCAGCCGCCTAAGGTAAGCTCGATGACTGGGGTGAAGTCGTAACAAGGTAGCCGTATCGGAAGGTGCGGCTGGATCACCTCCTTTAAGGAACAGGCTAACGACCTGACCTAATTAAGTCGATACCTTAAAAGATAATCTTTTAAGGTAACAAGTCCTGAAAATGCCAACGGTTTTAACACTATTGTTATCCGAATGTTTCAGGCCTTGCTTGTCTGTCTTCTTATCCCCTTATCTGTGTCTAAAATCTCTAACAGGCTGTTTATACAACAGCCTGTTTTTTATTAAAGTAAACAGTTGATTTTATAATAATTGATGATATAACGCTATAACGATTTTTTTGTCGATATAAAAAAATACTTGACTGACTTGGCAATTAATAATATAATATTTTGGCGTGAAAATTGACACGCATGTTTTTGCGTGTTAAACTATTTATTCATTAGGTTTTGTCCATAATGAATAAAGAGGAAATCATGAATAGCGCGGACATAAAAAAGCTTATAAACAACTCTTCGGCGCTTGTCGGAATGCGTCAGGTGCTGAAGGCGTGCGCTAAGGGTGCTCTGCGGTGTGTAATTTTAGCATCCGATGCGGACGAGGGCATTTGCGACAAAGTTCTGCAAGCTTGCGCTCAACACAATACGGAAGTAGTTATGTTTCCTTCCAAACGCGAGTTGGGCAAACTGGCAGGAATAGAAGTCGCAAGCGCAGTTGTGGGAATACAAAAAGATTGAATTTCTAAAGGGTTGCATTAGAAGTTCATCCGAAAAAAGGGTAAAGAGCCCTTTAAACATTTTTAGTGGAGGAAATATGCCTACTATTAATCAGCTTATCAAGCATGGCAGGAAGCAACGCGTCAAAAAGAGCGCATCGCCTCTATTGCAGTCCAATCCTCAAAAGAGAGGCGTTTGCCTTACCGTTACTACCACTACGCCTAAAAAGCCTAACTCTGCGTTAAGAAAGATAGCCAGAGTTCGTCTTGTAAACAAGCTTGAAGGTACCGTTTATATTCCCGGTATCGGACACAACTTGCAAGAACACAGCGTAGTATTAGTTCGCGGCGGCAGGGTTAGAGATTTGCCCGGCGTAAGATACCATATTATTCGCGGCGCGTTAGATGCTATGGGCGTGGCCAACCGTAAGCAAGGAAGGTCAAAATACGGCGCAAAGCGTCCTAAATAATCGGATGAAATATTTTTTGCAATTTGGAGGTTTAATTTATGCCTAGAAGAGGCGGGGTACCCAAGAGAGAGGTTTTACCCGATCCCGTATATATGTCCGAAACTGTTACCAAGTTAATCAACAAGGTAATGTATGACGGCAAAAAAGGTTTAGCACAAACAATAGTGTACGAAGCTTTTGAGCTTGCGCAGCAAAAATTAGGCTTAGAGCCTATGGCTATATTCACTCAAGCTCTTAATAACGTTATGCCTGTTTTGGAAGTTAAAGCCAGAAGAGTGGGCGGCGCTACTTACCAAGTGCCCGTTGAAGTTCGTCCTGACAGAAGACAAACCTTAGGGCTTAGATGGCTAGTCGACAGCGCAAGAAAGAGATCTGAAAGAACTATGAAAGAGCGTTTGGCTGCCGAACTCATAGATGCATATAACAATACGGGCGGAGCCGTTAAGAAGAAAGAAGACGTTCACAGAATGGCTGAAGCCAACAAGGCTTTTGCGCATTATCGTTATTAATTTCAAAATAATTTTTCTTTCTCATCAAATAATATAAGTTATAAGCATTGTTGAAGAAAGGCGCCTTCTTGCTGAATTTTAGTTCGGCAAGATTGCGTAATGTAAAAAACGAATATTGTGATAGAGGGGAAATGATAGTTTTTTAAGCCAATTAGGAGTTAACAGATGCCAAGAGAATACAGTTTGGAAAAAACGCGAAACTTCGGTATAATGGCGCACATCGACGCGGGTAAGACCACTACGTCGGAGCGCATCTTATTTTATACCGGAAAAACGCATAAATTAGGCGAGGTTCACGAAGGCGCGGCTACTATGGACTGGATGGTGCAAGAGCAAGAGCGCGGCATCACCATTACCAGCGCTGCTACCACTACTTATTGGAAGGGACATAGATTTAACCTAATCGACACCCCCGGACACGTGGACTTTACGGTAGAGGTTGAGCGCAGTCTAAAAGTTTTGGACGGCGCGGTAGCAGTATTTTGCGCAAAAGGCGGCGTCGAGCCTCAATCGGAGACGGTTTGGCGTCAAGCCGAAAAATATCATGTTCCCCGTATCGCCTATGTAAATAAAATGGACATAAACGGAGCCAATTTCTTTAATGTTATTGAAATGATGAAGTCCAGGCTCAACGCGCGTCCGGTAGCCGTTCAATTGCCCATAGGCAAGGAAGAGACATTTAAGGGCATTATCGACCTTATCAAAATGAAAGCTACCATATATATGGACGACTTGGGTCAAAAAATGGAAGAGACCGAGATTCCGGACGATATGAAGGAATTGGCCCAAAAATATCATTCAGAACTTGTCGAAACCGCTTGCGAATTTGACGACGACTTAATGATGAAATATCTAGAAGGCGAAGAAATTACCGAAGAAGAGATCAAGGCAGCTTTGAGAAAGGGAACTTTGAGCCTAAAAATCAATCCCGTGCTTTGCGGAACAAGCTATCGCAATAAAGGCGTTCAAAAGCTGTTGGACGCTATAATAGATTATCTGCCTAGTCCCTTGGACGTGCCTCACATCCAAGGCAAAGTACCCGGCTCCGACGAACTAGTAGAAAGAAAGACTTCGGACGACGAGCCTTTTGCCGGACTGGCGTTTAAGATTATGGCTGACCCTTTCGTAGGAAAGCTTGCTTTCTTTAGGGTTTACAGCGGCACATTGGAAGCCGGCTCTTATGTTCTAAATTCCACCAAGGACAGAAAAGAACGCGTAGGCCGCTTGCTTCAAATGCACTCTAACCATAGAACAGAAATCGAAAGGGTCTATGCGGGAGATATCTGCGCTATCGTAGGCCTAAAAGACACTACCACGGGCGACACATTATGCGATCCCAAAGCGCCTATTATCCTAGAGAGCATGGAATTCCCTGAACCCGTTATAAAGGTAGCAATCGAGCCTAAGACCAAGGCCGGTCAAGAAAAGATGTCTTTGGCGCTGCAAAAACTTGCCGAAGAAGACCCTACCTTTAAGACTTATACAGACCAAGAAACCGGTCAGACCATAATAGCGGGTATGGGCGAGCTGCACCTTGAAATTATCGTAGACAGACTTATGCGCGAATTTAAGGTAGAAGCAAACGTAGGCAAACCCCAAGTTTCATATAAAGAAACCATCAGAAAGAAGATCCGCGTCGAGGGCAAATACATTCGCCAAAGCGGCGGCAAAGGTCAATATGGACACTGTATTATCGAAATGGAACCTTTGGAACCCGGCAAAGGCTATGTATTTGAAGACAAGACCGTGGGCGGATCTATTCCTAAGGAATATATTCCCGCTGTGGATAACGGTATTAAAGAAGCTAAGCAAAGCGGCGTTTTAGCCGGATATGAATGCGTTGACTTTAAGGTTACCGTAGTTGATGGTAGCTATCACGAAGTTGACTCGTCCGAAATGGCGTTTAAGATTGCGGCATCCATGGCGTTTAAAGACGGTATGGCAAAGGCAAGCCCCGTTTTACTAGAGCCTATAATGCGCGTGGACGTTACCGTTCCCGACCAATACTTAGGCGACGTTATGGGCAACCTTTCCAGCAGACGCGGCTCTGTATCCGGAATTGAGCTTATCAACGGCATTCAAAACATAAAAGCCGAAGTGCCTTTGGCCGAAATGTTCGGTTATTCGACTGATTTAAGGTCGCTAACCCAAGGCCGCGGCAACTTTACAATGCAATTCTCGCATTACGCGGAAGTGCCTACTTCTATAGCCGAGAAAGTTATAGGCGAAAGAGCAAAAAAAGAATAGCATTTTTTAACAAAATGTTATATAATAAATGTCGTCAAAGCGCGCGAAAAGGAGAGAATTTCCTTATTATAAGCGTTTAGCGCCATATAATTATTGAATAAAAGTAGATTGGAGGAAAATTTAAAATGGCTAAGGCGAAGTTTACAAGATCTAAACCGCATGTCAACATAGGTACTATCGGACACGTTGACCACGGTAAAACTACTCTTACGGCCGCTATTACTATGACATTGGCTGCTAAGGGCTTGTCTAAAAAAATGAAATACGAAGATATTGACAAAGCTCCCGAAGAAAAAGCAAGAGGAATTACCATTAATACTTCACACGTAGAATATGAAACCGAGCATCGCCATTATGCTCACGTGGACTGCCCTGGTCACGCCGACTACGTTAAGAACATGATTACCGGCGCGGCTCAAATGGACGGCGCAATCCTAGTTGTTGCCGCTACCGACGGTCCCATGCCTCAAACTCGCGAGCACATATTGCTAGCTCGTCAGGTTGGCGTTCCTTATATCGTAGTATTTATGAATAAGGTTGACCAAGTTGACGACCCCGAACTTTTGGACTTAGTAGAAATGGAAGTTAGAGAGATACTAAGCGAATACGAATTCCCTGGCGATGATATTCCCGTTATTAAGGGTTCCGCTTTGAAGGCTTTGGAAGCTGCTACCAACGGCAATGTGGACGATCCCGCTTGCAAGTGCATATTTGATTTGATGGACGCTGTTGACAGCTATATCCCTGAACCTGTAAGAGACGTTGACAAGCCTTTCTTGATGCCTGTAGAAGACGTCTTCACCATCACCGGCCGCGGCACTGTTGCTACCGGTAGAGTAGAAAGAGGCCAAGTAAGACCTGGCGACAAGGTTGAAATCGTTGGTTTGAAAGAAACCGTTGAAACCACCGTTACCAGCGTTGAAATGTTCAGAAAAGAGCTTGATTACGCTCAAGCAGGCGACAACGTTGGCTTGTTGCTAAGAGGCGTTGACAGAAAAGATATCGAACGCGGACAAGTTTTGTGCAAACCCGGCTCTATTAAGCCTCACACCAAATTTACCGCTCAAGTTTACGTTCTAAAACAAAGCGAAGGCGGACGTCATACTCCTTTCTTCAACGGATATCGTCCTCAATTCTATTTCCGCACAACCGACGTTACCGGCAGCATCAAATTGCCTGAAAACGTAGAAATGGTTATGCCTGGCGACAACATCGTTATGGAAGTTGAATTGATCGCTCCCATAGCTGTTGAAAAAGGTTCCAAGTTCTCCATCCGCGAAGGCGGCAGAACGGTTGGTTCCGGTTCCGTTGTTGACGTTATTGAATAATCTATAATTTAAGAAATATAAAATCGGATGAGCCAAAACTCATCCGATTTTTTTATTTTTTTGAAAAGTTTTTAAATATTAAACAGCGAGTTGCCTTTTGCGTCAATAGCCACAATAAGCGGAAAGTCTTTAAATTCCAGCTTTCTTACCGCTTCGGTTCCCAAATCTTCATAAGCTATAAGCTCCGAAGAGATTATGTATTTTTTTGCAAGCGCGGCCGCGCCGCCTACAGCGCACAAATAAACCGCTTTATGCTTTTTCATACTCTCTATGACCGCCTGCGAACGCTTGCCCTTTCCTATCATTATTTTTAAGCCCTTTTCCAATAAGAAAGGCGTGTAGTCGTCCATTCTTGACGATGAGGTAGGACCGCACGCGCCTATAATCTCGCCGGGTTTTGCGGGAGTCGGGCCGGTATAATAAATCGCGCTGCCTTTTAAATCAAAGGGCAGAGGTTTATTAGAATTGATCGCTTCGACTATGCGCTTATGCGCGGCGTCGCGCGCGGTATAAACTGTTCCGCTCAAAAATACTATATCGCCGGCGTTTAAGCTTAAGAGTTCGTCTTGTGGAATTGGCAAGGTAATATATTTTGTAGTCATTTTCCTTCCTTGTTTTATAAAACAACTTTTCCGTGCCGAACGCTGTGGCATTGAATATTAACCGCTACGGGCAGCATGCCTATATGGGTAGCGTATTTTTCGATTGCTACGCTCAAGGCGGTGTTTTTGCCTCCAAAGCCTTGGATTCCGATTCCCAAACCGTTGACAGCTTGTAAAATTTCTTGCTCCAACGCTTTTAGGTCTTCATCGTCCGAAGGCTGCCCGGTAGGACGCGTCAGGGCGTGTTTTGCCATAAGGCAGGCTTTTTCCATATCGCCGCCAATGCCTACGCCTATGATAATGGGCGGGCAGGGATTGGCTCCCGCTTTTTTTACGCAATCCAACACGCTGTCTATTATGCCTTGGCGGCCTTTTGAAGGCGTGAGCATGTACAAAGCGCTCATGTTTTCGCTGCCCGCGCCCTTGGCCAAATAATGTATAGTTAAGTTTTTGCCCTTTACTATTCGTGTATGAATGATGGCGGGGGCGTTGTCGTTATAATTAATTCTTGTGAGAGGGTCTAGGGTAGATTTTCTAAAATAATTTTCGGTATAGGCCTCTCTTACCGCTTCGTTGATTATATCCTCTATATATCCGCCCGTTATGTGAACGTCTTGGCCAACTTCCAAAAAAAATACCGCAAGCCCTGTGTCCTGGCAAGGCGGGATATTGTTTTGTTTTGCGTAATCGATGTTTTCGATTATTTGGTCAAGCGCCCACTTGGCGTGTTCGTTTTCCTCTTTTAATTGATTCAAAACAGCGCATGCTTGGCTTTCTATATTGATTTGGCTGGTTACGATAAGCTCTTTGACCGCGCTTAAGATTTGGTCGGTATGGATTTTTTTCATACCGCAATTATATCATACAACCAAAAACCTTCAAAATAAATTGATTTAAACGGCTTTTGTTAGTATAATAACCCTTAAGGAAACAAAAATGTCTTTTAATATATGCGTTTTAGCAAGCGGCAGCAAAGGCAACGCCGCGCTTATTTCTACCGATAAGACAAAAATTTTACTGGATGCAGGCATCAGCTGCCGGGAAATTGAACAAAAGCTAAAGTCTATAGGACACAAGCCTCAAGAACTTGACGCCGTTTTGATTACCCATTGCCATTGGGATCATATAAGCGGCATAAAATCGCTGGTAAAAAAATATAATTTGTCTGTTTATACATATTACCGTAACTATTCTTGCCTGTCGTCCATAATAGGCGGCGGAAAAAACATAGTCGAACTTGACGGAAACGATTTTTTTATTAATGAAATTACCGTTTCGCCCATTGAACTAATGCATGACGTGCATTGCTTTGGTTACAGCTTTTACAGCCGCGGCAAAAAGATTACCGTAATGACTGACGTGGGCAAAATAACCGATTATGTTAAAGACAGCGCCAAAGACAGCGATATACTAATGATAGAATCCAATCACGATTTGCAAAAGCTCTTATCAAATAAGAAATATCCGCAAACACTAAAGAATAGAATCCTATCGGATATGGGGCACCTGTCCAACGATTTATGCGCCAGCGCGCTTACCGATTTAATCACGCAAGGCGGAAGGCAGATAATATTGGCTCATCTTTCCCAAGAAAATAACACGCCCGAACTCGCTTATACTATAACGGCCAATGCGTTAAAGGATAAAGGAATATCGGTAGGAAAGGATGTAAGGCTTTGCGTAGCATCCCAATACGAAATAGGCGAAATTCTTTCGGTGGTTTAAAATGAAAGATCAAAATTTAAGAAAAAAACTTAATCCCGTAGACAGCAGCATCGGTTATTTAGGGGGAATTTTAGCCTTAACTGTCGCAACTTATATTATAACTATTATAATATTGCTTGTGTATTTGGATGCGGCATTAACCGACAGCGGCGCTGTGGATAAACTAATGGAAGACCCCGTTTCATTCGCTATTATAACTTTGGTGTCGCAGCTTGCGTTGTTTGGCTTCGTCCTTATTTTTACCAAATTGCGCAAAATCGACTTTTTTGAAGCTTACCAAATCAAAAAAGCGCCTAAAATTTCTGTAATAGCCATAATTCCTTTTTTGGCCTTGTTTTTGATTTTAAGCGATTTGCCTATGCTTTCCGCGCTCGACGATATTTTTAGGCGCATAAATTACCGCCCTTCGGAAGCGAACATTGCCGCGTTTCTTAACAATCCATGGGGTTTTTTATTAATAGTAATTCTTGTCTGCGCGCTGCCCGCGCTGTTTGAGGAACTTATTTTTAGGGGAATAGTATTACAAGGCTTGGCGTCCAGATATAGACCTACGGTGGCAATTTTATTAAGCGCGCTTGCGTTTAGCCTGACGCATATGTCTCCCGCGCAAACAGCGCATCAGTTTGTAATAGGCGTCGCTCTGGGGTATATAGTTTTGGCTACCAAATCGATTTGGTCGGGAGTATTGCTGCATTTTTGCAATAATTTATGGGCGCTGCTTATGGAAATTATTCCCGCCAAATATTTGACTTTTCCTTGGCTGGATAATATGGCGTTTATATATATCGGCGGAATATTTTTTGCGATTTTAGGACTTATCGCCTTTTGTTTGGCGGTTGATTTTGCCAATAAAAACGTTTCTGAAGGAATCTTGGCCCAATCAATTAAAAGATTTGTAAAACGCGAAAAATATACAGGATATAGTATCAACTACGATGTTGTTCTGCCTCCGCCCCCGACCTTCGCGGCGTTGATGCCTATGACGGAAGAAGATTATAATAACTATTTAATAGCTAAGCAAAAACGAGGCAAGAGACTGTTTATAGGATTGTTTGTGACTGCGGTAGCCATTTGCTTGGCTTCATGGTTTTTATCGTTATTTTCAGTAATAGTTGAAAGTTGGATGATGTGATATGTTGAACGAAAATAATTTGTCAATCAGCTCAAAAACTCATATGAGAAATAATTTTAACTTAGCCTCCATAGGCATGCTTATAGCCGCGGTGGGATTGATTATTGTTAGGATAATGTTCGGGCTAGGATGGTTTAGCGCGCTGCCCGAAGCCGTATATGATACTTTGGGTTCGTTCTTAATCCAAGTTGTTATCATATTAGGCGGCGGATTGATAGCTCTAATCATTCAGCAAAGGATATATAATAATAGATTTAACCAAGAACCTAAAACCTTAAAAGAAAGGTTTAGAGAAATGGGCTTTAGAACGCCCCGAAAATATCTTATCCCGCTCTCTTTCGTTCTTGGAATATTGTTTGTAGTTATGAACGTGGGAGTGGCTTACATCAATAATTTTATTTTATATATTTTGGGATACAACTTTTCCGCTCCCGCGCCCGAACCGACGGGCGGAATATGGCTGTTCTTCCTTGCGCTCTTTAATACCGCCGTTTTGCCCGGTATCTGCGAGGAGTTTTTAAACCGCGGGATAATTTTGCGCGGTTTAAGAGACACGTTTAAAGATAGAACGGCTATTATTATTTCCGCGCTTTTATTTGGTTTAATGCATGCCAACATAGAACAAACATTATATACCTTTGTGGGCGGAATAATTTTAGCTTTGCTTACCGTCAAAACCAGGTCAATCTTTCCCGCTATGATTATTCATTTCGTAAATAACGGCGTAAATGTTTTTATATCCCACGCTT
>DATCJN010000031.1:0-19416 GCA_036562755.1 Clostridia bacterium
AATAGTTTAAAGAACATCGTGATCACTCATTATGACCATGATCATATTGGCTCTTTATATGATTTTAAAGCTAAATATCCTTGGTTAAATATAATAGCTAGCGAAACAGAATCAGTTTATTTAAGCGGAGATAAGAAATCAGAGAGATTAATCCAAGCAGAAGAATTATTAACCAAAATGCCAAACGAGCAGAAGGAATATGGTCTATGGTTCATTGAACAGTTAAAAAATTTAAAGCATATTTCAGTGACAATAAAAGTCAATGACGGCGACATTATTTTAGATGGACAATGCGTGGTAATAGCAACACCTGGCCATACTTCAGGTCATATTTCTTTATATTTCCCTTCCTTAAACGCTATAATTACAGGAGATGCGGCGGTAAATGAGAATAATGATTTGGTTATAGCAAATCCTCATTATTGTTTGAATATTGAAAAAGCTGATCAATCCTTGAGAAAAATTAAACAACTCAAACAAAATATGTCTATTGTTATCATGGCGGCAAATTAGAGATATAAAGCAAATTAAAAAATTAAACATAAAGATAATTTGTATAATTGACAATAATAATCATTTTGATATATTATTAATATAATTAAATTAAGAATTATTCTTACGTAATGTATTTTTCTCTAAACCTATGATTAAGAATAGTAAACACTAGCTTTCGGTTACAGAGAGTCACCGATGCTGAGAATGTGATACCAGGAAGCTGTGTTGAATGGACTTATGAGGGCAATCCGAAATCAGCTGCTTTATCGCTGGCAGTAGGTGCGACGGGGAGACACCCGTTATCACAGAGGACATGTCCTAAGCGCATGTATGAGAGAGGGCTAAAAATGAGCGTATTAGCGCCATTTTTGCCAATTAGGGTGGCACCGCAGGAAGTTTTACTCTTGTCCCTGTCTATAGGAGACAAGAGTTTTTTATTTATATAGCCAATTTTATATAACGAGGTGATTAATATGATATTTCCCAATTACGCCGAGATTGCGCGATTGGCAAAAGAATACAGCGTCATTCCAATTTGCAAAAAAATCTACGCAGATATCATTACCCCTATTGCGCTTTTAAGAAAAATATCTCAAAAAAGCAACAAGTTCTTTTTGCTTGAAAGCGTTGAGGGCGGGGAAAAATGGGGCAGATATTCTTTTTTGGGTTTTGATCCTATAGCTAGGGTTAAGTGCAAAAACGGAGAAATAACCATAGAGGACAATGAGATTAAAATTATTCATTCGAAAAAGCCTTTTGAGGTTTTACGAACTTATCTATCAGATTATAAAGCGCCTAGATTCCCTGAAATTCCGCCTTTTGCCGGAGGTTTTGTAGGATATTTTTCCTATAATATGATTGGATACGCGGAACCTGTTTTAAAACTTAAAAGCAGCAAATTTAATGATTTTGACCTTATGTTGTTTGATAAGATAATTGCTTATGACCATTTAAAGCAAATGATAAGCGTAATAGTAAATATACGCTGCGACAACTTAGAGGAAAATTATAAAAAAGCGTTGAATGATATTAAAGATATTGTTGCTCTTATAACCGAGCAAGCGCCGCTTATTAAATTCAATATAATAAGCGAACCACGTTTTTCTTGCAATGCCACTAAAGAAGAATACTGCGATATGGTTATTAAAACCAAAGAGTACATCAAAAAGGGCGATATTTTCCAAGCGGTAATTTCAAGGCGATTTGAAACGGAATATTATGACAGCCTTATTAATGCCTACCGCGTATTAAGAACAACTAACCCTTCTCCTTACATGGTGTTTATGCAAAACGATGATTTACAATTAATTAGCACTTCGCCCGAAACTTTAGTAAGGTTGCAAAACGGCATTCTTTCGACTTTTCCTATAGCGGGTTCTAGACCGCGCGGAAGAGACAGCGAAGAAGATAAAGCGCTGGAAAAGGAGCTGCTTGAAGACGAAAAAGAGTTAGCGGAACACGACATGCTGGTGGATCTGGCAAGAAACGATTTAGGCAAGATATCAAAAATTTCCAGCATTCGCGTGATAAATTATAAATCTATTCATCGATATTCAAAGATAATGCATATAACTTCCGAAGTAGAGGGCAAAATCAGAGAAGATAAAGACGCCCTAGACGCCATAGAGGCTCTTTTGCCGGCGGGGACATTATCAGGGGCGCCAAAGATTCGCGCCTGCGAGATCATTGAAGAATTGGAAAAGGAACCTAGGGGAATATATGGCGGCGCCATAGGTTATATAGACTTCACAGGTAATATGGACACATGCATCGCGATTCGCATGGCGGTAAAAAAGGACAACAGAGTATATATTCAAGCCGGAGCGGGAATTGTGGCAGACAGCATTCCCGAGAGAGAATACGAAGAATCCGGCAACAAAGCTAAGGCTGTAATGGAAGCAATTATTTCGGCTAGGGAGGTTGATGAGTAATGATACTTTTAATAGATAATTACGACAGTTTTTCATATAATTTGGTTCAATTGGCGGGAGGCATAAACAGCGATATTAAGGTAATTCGCAATGATGAAATTACCGCTGAAGAAGTTGAAAAAATGCGTCCTTCTCATATAATCATTTCGCCGGGGCCTGGGCACCCAAAGAATGCAGGTATTTGCGAAGAGGTTATTCTTAGGATGAAAGGCAAAGCGCCTATTCTTGGCATTTGCCTAGGACATCAAGCCATATGCGAGGCTTTTGGCGGGATTGTTTCGCAGGCAAAACGGCTAATGCACGGAAAAAAAAGCGATATTCATATCAAAAACGAATATAGCATTTTTAAAGGACTGCCTCCCACGATCCAGGCTGCAAGATATCATTCTCTTATAGCGCAAAAAGAATCTTTGCCTAATGAGTTAATAATAATTGCCGAAGATGAAGACGGAGAAATAATGGGGGTAAAACATAAAAAATATGAAATATATGGACTACAATTTCATCCCGAATCCATATTGACGCCTAAGGGCGCGGAAATAATGGATAATTTTTTAAAAATATAAAGCAAAAACTTATATAAATAGTTGTATTGACTAAGGTGGTTTATTGGATTAAAATATAATAGTAATAATAAAAATTGTCGGGTTTTTGATATGGATATTAAAGATATTTTTGAAAAACTCACCTTAGAAGAAAAAGTTAATTTACTCTTTGCGGCGGATTGGTGGAATACCCAAAAAATTAGTCGTCTTAATATTGAAAACGTAAGAATGGCGGACGGTCCTCACGGACTTCGAAAAGAAGTATTTGAAAATGGCGTTAAAAAGCATACTCAAAAAGCCGTGTGTTTCCCTCCAGCTGTTCTTAGCGCTTGTAGTTTTGATCCCGATTTAATTCAAAAAATGGGAGAGGCTATTGCGAGCGAAGCGAACGAGCAGAGCGTGGATATTGTTTTGGGCCCCGGCACCAATATCAAACGCTCGCCGTTATGCGGCCGCAACTTTGAATATTTTTCTGAGGATCCATATCTTGCGGGAATAATTTCCGCAGCGTACATAAAAGGGGTGCAAAGCCAAGGCGTAGGTACTTCGCTAAAGCATTTTGCAGCTAATAACCAAGAGTCTTATAGGGCGATAATTAGCGCCGAGATTGACGAAAGGACTTTGCATGAAATATATTTTAAACCTTTTGAAATTGCTGTTAAACAAAGTCAGCCTTGGACAATTATGTGTTCATATAATAAAATTAACGGCGTATATTCCAGTCAAAACAAATATCTGTTAACCGAAGTTTTGAGGGATTCTTGGGGATACGAAGGCGTAGTTATAAGCGACTGGGGCGCCGTAGATGACAGGGTTGAGGGCGTCAAAGCTGGGCTGGATATTGAATGTCCTTATTCAGGTCAATACAATATAAATCGCGTATTTGAGGGCCTGGAAAAAGGCGAAATTACTATAGAAGAAATAGACGCTTGCGTTTTAAGGATTTTGAATTTAATCTCAAAAGCAAAAACGGCTCAAAAAACCGTTAAATACGATATCGAAAAAAGACATGAGCTAGCTAAAGAAGTTGCTCAAAATTCTATCGTTTTATTAAAGAATGATGATAAGATTTTGCCTTTTGAACAAGATGAGAAGCTGTTAGTTATAGGGGCATTGGCTAAATATCCGAGATATCAAGGCAGCGGCAGTTCTAAGATTAATCCATATAAACTGGTCAGCTTTTTGGACGGTCTTAATAATCAAAATATCAACTATGATTATGTTGACGGTTATGATCTTAACAGCGATACAATCAATCATGAGTTGATATCTCAAGCGATTTTAGCGGCTAATAATTATAAAAATATCGTCGTGTTTATAGGATTGACCGAAGAGTTTGAAAGCGAAGGATATGATAGAAAACATATGCGGCTTCCTCAAGCTCATTATCGCTTAATTGAGGAGCTTTTGAAAATAAGGTCGGATTTTGCTGTAGTTTTAAGCGGAGGAGCGCCTGTTGAGTTGGATAATGTAATTAACGCAAAAGCAATATTATTGCAATATCTAACGGGCGAAGCCGCCGACGCCTCAATCGATATTATTTTTGGCAAAGTTAACCCTTCGGGAAAATTAGCGGAAACTTGGCCTGTTAAACTAGAGGATAATCCTTCTTATCCGAATTTTACCCGCGATAATAATGCCGCTCATTATAAGGAAACGCTTTTTGTCGGCTATAGGTATTATGACACATTTAACATCAAAGCAATGTTCCCGTTTGGGTATGGAATGAGTTATACGACTTTTGAGTTAAAAGATTTTAAGGTAAAAACTGATAAGGAAAATATAAATATTGATTTAACCATAAAGAATATTGGCGATTATGACGGCGCGGAGGTAATACAGGTATATGTTGGCAAGGCCGATAGCGCAGTAGTAAGACCCAAAAAAGAGCTAAAAGCTTTTAAGAAAGCACATTTGAAAAAAGGCGAGAGCAAGGATATAAACATATCCGTTCCTATAAAATCTTTGGCGTTTTATAACACCCAAATAAAAGATTGGTCGATAGAGGACGGAAAATACGAGATTTATATAGGAACATCTTCGTCAGACATAGTATTTGAAGAGACAATATTAGTTGAAGGCGACAAACTTCCAATACCTAGTTATATTCCGCCTAAAAAGCCTATCTTAAGCGATGAAGAATTTTCTTTGCTGTTGGGAAGACCTCTGCCGCCTAAAAATATAATAAGAAAACGACCTTATTTTGACTTTAATTGCTCTTTAAAGGATATAGAAAAAACTTTAATAGGGCGGATCTTAAAAAAGAGGTTGGCAAAGGAATTAAATCTTGCTGGCCTAAATATGCCTGGCGTAAGAGAAACTTTTGAGTCCACAACAGAATTGCCTTTAAGAATGCTCTCTATGATGAGCGATGGCAAGCTTCCTAAAGAAATGATGGAAGGTTTGTTGGATATCTCCAATAGGAAATTTATTAAAGGAATAAAGAAAATTTTAAAACATAAAAAATAAAGAGTAAATTATAATACTATGTCTGACAGAGAACTCTACTTCTGCCCGCAATTTATTTTCGAAGGGCGAATTTGATTTTTATTTTCGTTTAAATATTTATAATTTCCCGTTTTTAGCCTATTGTAATAGTATCACAATATTTTATTGACATAATTTTCATAATGGATTACAAATAAGATAATCTTATTTAATATGGAGATGAGGTTATGAATACTTTCATGAATGCGGTTGAAAACAGAAGATCAATTTATGCTATCGGAAAGAATATTTCAGTTTCTGAAGATAAAATAATTGATGTCATTAAGCAGGCTTTAGCGCATTCTCCCACGCCGTTTAATTCTCAGGCTAATAGAGCTGTCTTGTTGATAGGCGAAGACCATGAAGCTTTGTGGAATATTGTGGAAGACACACTAAAAAAGATTGTTCCTGAAAAAAACTTTCCCAAAACTCAAGAAAAACTACAATCATTTAAAAACGGATATGGTACGATTCTTTTCTTTGAGGATGAAAGCGTTACTAAAGGCTTGATGCAAAAATTTCCTTTATATCAAGATTCTTTTCCTGTTTGGGCTATGCAGGCATCGGGTATGTTTCAATATGTTGTATGGACGGCTTTAATGGATATGGGTTTAGGAGCTAATTTGCAGCATTATAATCCGTTAATTGATGAAGCGGTTAAGGTGCGTTGGAATTTGCCAAATGAATGGAAGTTAATAGCCCAAATGCCTTTTGGAGAACTATTAAGTCCCGCCGGCGAAAAAGAGATAATCCCCGTAGAAAAGGCTTTTAGGGTTTTTAGATAAACCCTATAATAAAAGCCTTCTTGACTTTAAAGAAGCTTTTTAAGAAAGTGACTAAAGTTACGGAAAAACATTGTATTCCATAATATAATGCTTATAAATTGGCCAACGCTTTTTCGTTGATAATCTTAAATCCTCCGCGAAATAGTTCAATATAGCCTTCATGCTCAAAATAATTCATCATCCGTGTGACTACTTCGCGAGCGGTTCCTAGATGGTTGGCAATAGCGTCTTGAGTTATCTTTACTGTATTGGATCCGTCAATGCTAGCTTGTTCTAAGATAAAATCGGCAAGGCGTTTATCGAACTTTGAAAATAAAGTCTGCTCTATTAAAAATAACGCGTCCGAAAGCCTTTGAGACATTATAGCTAAGACATAATCCTTAAAAAAGGTATTATTTTTTACATATTGATCAAAGTGCTCGGAGGGTAAAACAAGAATTTCGCTATCTTTTTCAGTTTCTATAGTTACGTCAAATGTTAAATTCTTCATTACGCATGAAGCTGAAAGGACGCAAACATCGCCTTCCAATAAGCGATAAATTGTAATTTGCTTTCCGTGCTTAGAGCCAATATATGCGCGAACTTGGCCTTGAAAAATTATAATCATTCCGCTGCAAGTTTCGTTATTGGATACGATCTCGCCGGCGGGAAAATGTCTTAAGACTATCTTTTTAAAAAAGTTTTCTCTTTCGTCAGAGGACATCTTCTTTAGAAAGGGTAAATATGTGTTTAAAAAATCGATATATTCTTGTTTTACCATATATAACCTCAAAAAATATATATACTACTATTATATCAAATAGAACAAATTTTTCAAGGACGTAACCATATAAGATTTTACACAATTAAAATACAAAAGAATGCTTGAGCGGAGGATCAAATGTCAACTCTTTACAAAAGATACGAGATTAATAGGGCTAACATAAATGATGTAAGCAATTTGATAACCGATGGCGATTATCTAATTGATTTAAGAAGCCAAAATGAATTTAAGGAGGCGCGACTGCCTAATAGCATTAACGTGCCGTTTCTTCAAGTAGGCGACTGGGTAAAGAAAAATATAAAAAATTATAGCGCTAAGATTTTTTTATATTGTCAAAACGGCGCAAGAAGCGTGCATGCCGCTGCTACGTTAAGAAAAATGGGTTACACTAATATTATCGATTTAGGCGGATTAAACGCTTATAACGGCGAACTGGTAGGCGAAAAATAGCAAAAAATAGGATATGACTATGGCTAAAACTATTATTATTGGCGCATCGGCAGCGGGCGCTACCGCGGCTACAAGATTAAGAAGACTAAATGAAGATATGCAAATAATTTTGCTTGAAAAGGGTGAGCATATATCCTATGCAAACTGCGGTATGCCATATTATATTGGCGGCGTTATAAAAGACAAAGAAGATTTGACAGTTATGACGCCTTCGGGATTGGCGGCTTGGTATAAAATTGATGTAAGAATACGAAACGAAGTTATATTTATTGATAGAGATAAAAAAGAAGTAATAATTATTGACCACGCTAATAATCGCCAATACAAAGAAAATTATGATTATTTAATTTTAGCCACAGGCGCGGAACCTGTAATTCCTTTAGAACTACAAAACATTTATGGCGTTTTTGCGTTGCGCGATTTATCGGACACCTTCGCTCTAAAATCTTATATAGAAAACAATAAGCCAAAAAACGCCGTTATTTTGGGCGGGGGCGCAATAGGACTGGAATTAGCGGAAAATCTAGTCAATTCTTCAATTGATGTTACTATATTGGAATTAAGCGACCGTATAGGCGGGCCGTTAGATTTTGACATGGCCAGTCTTTTGCATAGCTATTTAAGAAAAAACGGCGTGAAATTAATTTTGAATAACAGCTTTAAAAGCATTTTAACAAATTCAAATAAAATTATATTGACGCTCTCCGACGGTAATGTTCTTGAAACCGACATGGTGATAGTATCTATAGGGGTAAAGCCTAATTCAAGTTTAGCAAAACAGGCGAATTTGAAAATAAACGCAAGGGGAGCGGTTGTAGTTAATTCTAAAATGCAAACGACAGACCCTTATATATACGCGATAGGCGATTTGGTGGAAGTAACTGATTATATATCAAAGGAAACAACTTATATACCTTTAGCGGGGCCAGCTCAAAAACAAGCTAGAATCGTGGCCAATAATATTTCTGGAATAAATACAGAATATAACGGCGCTTCTTTAAGCGGTATAATCAAAATTTTTGATAAAACCGTGGCTTATTGCGGGCTAAATGAAAAAATTTTAAAAGCAAAAAATATTGATTATGAGAAAGTATATATTACCGCGCAGTCCAATCCGTCTTATTATCCCGATTCAGGCGCGATAGATATAAAACTGTTATTTGATAAGATAAGCGGTAAAATATATGGGGTGCAGTTGATAGGCGATAAAGGCGTAGACAAACGCGCCGATGTTTTTGCTACCGTCATTCGTTTAAACGGAACGATAGACGATTTGGTTGAATTGGAGCTTACATATTCGCCGCCTTATTCTACCGCAAAAGACGCCGTAAATCTTGCAGGCTTGGCTGCCCAAAATGTTAAAGAAAAGATAAGAAATATAGTTCATTTTGAGGATTTGGATAAAATTAACCATAAAAACACTATTTTATTAGATGTCAGAACCAAAAAAGAATTTGAAAAAGGGCATATTGATGGATTTATCAATATCCCCTTGCATGAATTGAGAGATAGAATAAACGAACTGGATACTAATAAAACTATTTATGTTATGTGTTTGGCGGGACAGCGCGCCTATGTGGCTGAGCGTTTGTTAAGAAATCAAGGCTTTAACGCATTTAGCTTATCAGGCGGCTATAGGCTATATAAACATATAATAGATGAAAAATTAAATAAAGGATAAACAAATAAGGAGAAATATAAAATGACCGAAGTAATTCATTTGACTAAAGATAATTTTTATGAGATGCTCTCGCAAACCGATAAGCCGGTTTTGGTTGATTTCTGGGCTAGTTGGTGCGGGCCCTGTAGAATGCTGGCGCCGGTTTTAGACGAGGTGGCAAAAAGCCTAGAAGGACAGGCGATTATTGCAAAAGTAAATGTCGATGAAGAAGAGGAGTTGGCGCAATCGTTTAGAATAATGTCTATACCGACGATGTTTATTATCAAGAATAATAAAGTAGTTGACCAAATGATTGGCTATACAAATAAAGACAACATAATAAACACATTAAAAAAACATATTTAATTAATTTAAAATCTTCAGAAAAATAATTAAAAGATTATCCGAAAGGGTAATCTTTTTTTTAACAGCGGTTAAGTTTAACGCATATATATTAAGATAATGAAATTTTGCGATTTACATAACGATTTAATTACGGTTAAATCTTTTGAGGACTCAGTAAAATATCTTGAAGAAAACTCTATATATATAGACAAAATCATATTAGCTATTTGGACTACTCGCACAAAATATAATAATTATACTGATATTTGCTCGCTTATAAAAAAATATAATTCACTAGAAAAATCAGAAATATTATTTGGTATTGAAGATATCTCTGCGTTAGAAGAAGAGTTTGAAAGGATACTTGAATTAAACATCTTTTACGCGTCGCTTACCTGGAATTATGATAATAATCTTGGAGGCGGGGCATATGGAGAAAAGGGCTTAACGGATAAGGGTAAAGATGTTTTAAAAAAATTAAATTATAATAATGTCGTATTAGATACCGCGCATTTGAATCGAAAAACATTTTGGAGTTGTATTGATTTTTTTGAGGGTAATATAATAAATTCCCATACTTGTTTTAATTCCGTTTTTAAGCATAAAAGAAATATAGACGACGACCAAATAAGCGCCATTATTACAAAAGGCGGGATAATAGGATTAGCCTTAGTAGGAGATTTTTTATCTTCAGAATCTAAGGCAAATATGTATGACGTTGCAAGGCATATAGATTATTTTATCCAAAAATATGGAGATAAAAATTTATGCTTGGGGACAGACTTCTTCGGAACTGATAATTTGCCAAAAAATCTATCTAATTATTCGGAACTATATAGATTAGTAGAATATTTACAAAAAATAGGCTATAATAAAGACACTGTCGAAAGAATTTTTTATAAAAACTTTGAGGATTTTTTGAGGTTAATTAATGAAAAAATATAATATTTATCAAAATCCTTTGATTACAAGATACGCCAGTCCCCAAATGGCGCAAATATTTTCCGATGAGACTAAAATAAACCTTTGGCGAAAACTTTGGATTGTTTTGGCTGAAAGCGAAAAAGAGTTGGGTTTAAATATAACCGACGAGCAAATAGCCGAACTTAAAAAATATCAAAACGACATTAATTGGGAAGTGGCCAATGAACGCGAAAAAGAGGTTAGGCACGACGTCATGGCGCATGTTTATGCCTTTGGCGAACAGGCTAAAACAGCTAAACCAATTATCCATTTAGGCGCTACGAGTTGCTATGTTACTGACAACGCTGAGATAATAATGATCTATAACGCGTTAGAGGCAGTTAAAAATAAATTAATTACGCTCATAGACAAGCTCTCTAAATTTGCTCTAAAATATAAAGATCTAGTAACCCTGGGATTTACACATTTTCAGGCTGCTCAGCCAACAACGGTTGGAAAAAGGGCTTGCTTGTGGATTCAGGATTTAATTATCGATTATGAAAATCTAGAATTTTTGATAAAAAACATTAAGTTAAGAGGCGTAAAAGGAACTACCGGAACTCAAGCCAGCTTTTTGAAACTGTTTAATGGCGACCATCAAAAAGTTAAAGAGCTTGAAAAATTGGTATTAAAAAAATTAGGCTTTAAAGCTGCATACGGCGTAACTGGACAGACATATACTAGAAAATTTGATTATTCTGTGTTAAGCGTTTTAAGCATGATAGCTCAAAGCGCGTATAAATTCGCCAATGATTTAAGACTTTTACAACACCTAAAAGAAATAGAAGAGCCATTTGAGAAAAATCAAATAGGCAGCTCGGCGATGGCTTATAAACGCAATCCTATGAGAAGCGAGAGAATTTGCGCGCTGGCTAGATACGTTATAAGCCTTCCAATAAACGCTTCGATTACAGCGTCGACCCAATGGTTTGAGCGAACCTTAGACGATTCGGCTAATAAGCGCATAGTCATTCCGCAAGCGTTTTTGGCTGTTGACGGTATCTTGAATCTGTATTTAAATATTTCCGAAAACATGGTAGTCTATGAAAACATGATAAAACGACACCTTGCTGAAGAATTACCCTTTATGGCTACAGAAGAGATATTAATGGAATGCGTTGAGGCCGGGGGCGATCGTCAAGAATTGCATGAAAAAATACGGCAACATTCTATAATGAGCGCTATGGAAGTTAAACAAAAGGGCAATCCAAATGATTTACTCAAGCGTATCGCCGACGATCCTGCTTTTGAGACTGTAAAAGATAAGTTAGAATTATTGACTGACCCTAAACGGTTTGCAGGCAGAGCTTCCGAACAGGTTGAAGAGTATTTCGAAAACGAAATTAAACCTTTATTAGAAAAAAATAAAGAATATTTAGGCGCGCAATATGAGGTAAAAGTGTAATAAAAAAAGAAAAAACGGGATTAAAGCCCGCTATTATTATATCTGATATAGTATTATATTAGAGGAAGGAACAATATTAAAATTGCAATTCATGTCGATATAAACATAAAATAATATTTCAAAATATATTTATATACATATAAAAATTAATACAAAGGTAATTAATTTTTAAGATAAAACTGGCCCATTTAATTGAAACAATATTTAAGATGGAGTAAAATTTACAGCATTTTTAAGGTACTATGTTAAATAGAATAGTTGAATTTTATAGTTATTTTACGCGTATTCCTTGCAACATCAACAAATCCAAAAAATACATTTAATTTAAGCAATATGTTATAATGCAAAACTTTTAAAAAAACACAGTTTTGGCCCTAAAGATTTCGTAAAAGCTATCTTTTGCGCATAGTTATGGGTATATGTTTTTGCTGAAAAATACGTCCCCTGCTAGCTGTCTATTCAAATGTCTCAATTAATTTATAATAAATTTTGGTAGTCAATCTACAAGTTGCCTATCGTCTTAAAGCATTTCTAATGCTTCGACATATATGTTAATATCCTTTAGTTCAAATGCTATTGCAACAACTTTGTGTCCTGCATTAAATACATACAAATCGTGTTCATTATTATCTTTTATTGATATTGTTTTATAATTAATATTTATAATTAAATTATCTATGCTATCAAAATTTAAATTCTCTGTTTCATTAAAAATAATTATCTTTTGATAAAAATCAATCTTAATAAGATATTTTTCTTTTGAATCTACTTCATATTTTATATTTAATACAGAATTAGTATTGGAAGATATATTTTCTAATCCAATATAAAAATTTATATTATCCACGATGTTTAAAAGATATTTTATTTGAAACAGTTCGTTTCCTTTATATAGCAGCGCATTTTGTGCGATTATTGCTACAGTATCGTTTTCAGACATTAACGTCGGATTAATCCATTTATAAACGCTTTCGTCAAGCTTGCATATTTTTACATCAATAACTTTGATAACTTCGTTTCCTTTAGCATCTTGCCCTTTTATAGTTATTTGGTCATTATTATTTGATTTGTTTATATAAACCCAAGTATTATGCGTGGCATAATAATCTATTACTCCATAGACACATTTAATTTCGGGTTCTATCTTGCCATCAATATTATCAATTATTTCAAAGCTAGGTAAAATTAAACCTATATTTCGATATGCGTATAATTTGGTAATATCGGCAATATCGCCTATTATTATCGGACTTTCATTATCTGTATAATCCATTATTTTAAAAGGCATATTTTTGGTGAATAATCTACCGATTAAATCTATGATCATTACTTTTACTTTGTAATGCCCTGCTTTATCCAATGAAATTGAATTGTAGCCATATGATAATTCAATTCTACGGTCTTCGCAATCGATCCAGGCGTAAAATATTTTAAATTTATAGTTTTCTTCGTAATTATTAACTGATATGCTTACATTAAATTGCTCGCCTACCAAAGCGCAAAAATCTTGCGTATTTTCCTCATTAAAAAGTATCTCAACCGAATATACAGACCATTGCGCATTAGATTTTGCGCAACCCAAAAGGAAACTCATGCAAATTAAAATTAAAACAGACAAACAACTTTTAATACAATGACATATATAATTCTTCATTCCGTAGCTTAATATTATAAAATTTAAAAATATATGTCATCTAAATAATTCTTGTAGAAAATTGTAACTTTTTAATTCTTTTCTTAAAGCTTTATATTCCGGAATAAAATTTTGAATGATATTCCAAAATTTTTTGGAATGGTTAAGTTGAATGGTATGAGCCAATTCGTGAATTATTAAATAATTTAACAAGTTACCAGGCAGCATAATGGCTCTAAAGTTTAAACTGATATTGCCTTTGGAGTCGCAAATTCCCCATCTAGTTTTTGAGTTTATAATTTTAAGGTTATTATATTTAAATCCAAATTCTTTATATTTATTTAGTAATTGATTGAATTCTTTTTCTGCCTCAATTATTAATAATTTTTTTAATGCGTTTATTAAGGATTTTTGCTTGTTAAGAGGTCGATATTTTTTAGGCGCTAAATCTTGATTGTCGTTTATAGATATGGATTTTATATCATCGTATACAATTTTAAAGATTTTGCCTTTATACATCAACTCGGAATAATCAAATAGGTTTTTATATAATTCATATAATCCTTGAATTCGGGATTGATTTTTTATTATCCAATCGCTTTTGTTTATCAAAAACGCGTTAATTTTTTCGATCGATAAATTAAGAGGCGCTTTTATTATAATTTTGCCCGTGTAATCTATATGGACAGCCAGCGTCTTTCTTTTGGATCTAATTAATTCATAAACCAAATTAGCGCTCCTCAAAAAAAATCTGCATTCTGAAAGTTGGCTTATCTTTACTTTCTATTTCGATAATTGCGTCGTTTTCGCTTTTATATTGCTTTTTAACAATATATTCTTGATTATAACTCATCTCCGCCAGATAATTAACCGAAAACGATTTTATTTTTTTATTTGAAATTTCATCAGGCTCAAAAGCGTTGAAGGCCGCTGTTGCAAATTTTGCGTTATTCATATGATGATTAAAATCAATATCGTCTATTTTTACGGCGCCTCGATAGATCTCTTGCATATTGTCTATAGGCTCGACTTTCCAACAAGGATTATCTATAGCTCTTTTGTCTATAAAATTTAAACCGCTAAAATATTTTGGATTAACTCTCTTAATTTTATGGCTTTCTAAATCCAAAATCAGCCATTTGGAAAGCCCTCTTATTAAAACGCGACCGTCTTTATCAAGAATATAATAATCGCGGTCGCAATCCACCATTCTGGCCTCTATAGGATAAGTTACCACATGTATTTCGTCGCCTAATTTAGGATACTCATCGATTTCGACGCAAATTCTAGATAAAATCCAAAATTCATTATTTTTTAACAGGCTGAAATAATCCACATTTAATTCTATGGAATGGCTAGTTGCTACTTCTTGAAAGTAGTTAAGAATAGAAGAAGGCTTTAGAATTCCTCGAAAATCGACGTCATAAATGGTCACAATAAACTTTCTACTATAACTACAAACATCTTGCATATACAATAACTCCAAATAACAAAAATAACACATAAAAATTATAAACAATCGGCTCCAAAAACGCAAATATTATCATTCTATGACGAAATTATATAACCAATTATGGCGTAAGTGTCTATTATTATGTCTGTCATAGTATTTTATATTGACAAAAAATACCTGTTTTTATATCATATATTTATGGATAATTACATAAATAGCGATTTAATTAGGGGCAATATTGACACAATAATCCTTCGTTCCCTATCCGAAGGCGATAAATACGGCTACGAAATTCTAAAAGAAATCGAGTCAAAAACTCAAGGCGAATATATACTAAAACAACCTACCCTATATAGTTGTCTAAAAAGGCTTGAACAGCAAGGATATATTACATCGTTTTGGGGTCAAATTACATTAGGCGGAAGAAGAAAATATTATAGATTAACGCCCGCCGGCAAAGAATATTTTGAAAAAGTCCAGGCCGATTGGGAATATTCGCGCGCTTTAATTGATAAGCTTATAGCCAAAAGAAGAAATAACCCTCAAAACGATTATCAATCTTTTTCTCAAGATTTTAATCAAGAAAATGATATTCAATCTACCAATTCTGAAACTAATGCTTTTATTAGACATTTTGAAGTAGATAATCAGGCTAGCGAACATCAAACATCAGAAAATGAAAGAGATTTTGATAAGGAACTAAATCAAGGCAGCGAAGATAAAAGCGAAAATGTTAATGATCAATCCGAAAATACTGTTGATAATCAAAACGTTTCTAGCGCAAATTATTCGATAAATGAAATTAAAGAAGCTATTAATAAAGATAATGAAGTTTCCGAGCAAGAAAGAACAGAAGAAAAAAAGCAAATCTTTATTGTAGCGAAATCTAAAGATGAAAACAAAAACGAAAACCATGCCAATGAAAATATAAAACCCCAAGGCATAGCCATATACATTCCTTTAAAAGGAAAACCTATTTACGCTAAAAGCGAAAGGGTTTTGGCTGAGTTTTCATCCTCAGAACAAAGCGTTAGTCCAAGAGATTTTACGCCTAAAGTTTCAGAGAAAACTTTGGAGCAAGAAAGCGTTACAAATAATAATCCCAAATCTTCTATTACCTTTAACCAACAGTCCCAGTTATCATTTATAAAATCCGAACCTAAAGAAGATTTAGTGGATAACAGCTTAATAGGCGCTACCAAAATAAATTATAACGCTGACGATGTGTTTTTTGCCAATCAGCTTTCAAACAAATATAGTTATAAGTCTTACGAAGATTTGATGCTTGAACAGAAAATGGAATTATTTAAAGAGAATATAACCAAATATAAAAAAGCGTCAAATCATCAAGAATCTATTAACTCTCAAGAATCCGCGCTGGAAGAAAAGTTATATTCTCTACCCAATGATTTTGTCCCTGAATTTACCGATACGGCGTCCTCCGCTTCGGGCGTTACCTTTAGTTCCATTGAAGAGGCTCAGCAAGCGCTTAAGATTGAAAAGCAATATAAAAATGTTTTAGGCAAACTTTTTGACAATAAAAACAAAGACGAAATAAAACTTGAAAAGCCCGTCAAGGCTGAGCCGCAAGAAGAATTAAAATATAATAAAGTCGATAACAATACTTTCAATAATAATTATTATACTCGTAATTATAGCGATATTAAGGTATCTCCATTTTCAAAACACACTATAAGCGAATACTATAGTTCTTATTATGTCTATTATGCTAAATTTAAATTAGCGCAATCTTTGATATTCGCAGCAATTATGTTGCTTATTGATATAGGCTTATATTTTTTATTTAACGCTTTAAAATTAAAATTAGCTATGGGTTATTACTTTGCCGGCGGTTTAATAGCCGCTTTGTTTGCGTTAATTTCTATTTTGACTTCTTTTTATAAAACAAATCTAAAAAAGAAAGTATATTATGATTTTGGAAAAGATATATTAAAAAAGTTTTATTTATGGCTGGTTATCAGCGCGGCATTTATTCTAGGCTTTTATCTAGCGGATAAAAATTTATTTGCAGACTTAATTCATTTTTCAAAAGCGCTATTTGCTATAAGTCTTTCTTTTAGTCTATTAATCCTGCCAGTTATAGCAAAAATAATGTTAAAACTTAAGGCTTTTTCAGTAAAGGCGTAATATCTATTACGCCTATTTATTTTTATTATCTTCTATATTTTCTTTTTTTTCTTCCGCCAAATATTTTGCTTAGAGCGTTACTTAGTTGATATTGATATTTATTTAACAAATAGAAAAAATATAATAAAGCAACGGATATCGCAATCCATGCTACAATTCCCCATCCTTTATAAGGGATGATATCCCCCGTTCCCAAATAACACATGAAGGCAACAGTAATAGGTCTGGTTATCAAGACCGCGAATATAAAAAATCCCCAAGACATTGTTGTAATCCCGGCGACCATACATAAGATATCATCGGGGAAAAAAGGAAAAAGCAACATTAATATGAGCATATATTTGCCTTTATTGCTTAATAGCCTTCTGTATTCAATCGCTTTATCTTTGCCTACTATCCACTCAACAAGTCTTTTTCCGAAAATTCTTCCTATCGCAAACGCCGCAAAAGAGCCTAAACAAACTCCCAGCGAGCCCAGCAAAAAAGCCAAAGTTGGCCCATACAGCGCTACGCCTACTAAGTTAAGCACTATGGAAGGCAGGGGCAAAAACACCACTTGAATTATTTGAGCCAAAATAAATACGGCCATACCCCAAAAGCCGGTGCTTAATATAAAGTTTTTAATTAGCTCCATATTGGTAAGGTTTTGTAAAGCCCCTGAAACAATCAGCGCAATATAACTGCCCGCAAATACAAACATCATTATATTAAATGTAAATGTCAGTTTGATAAGACTCTCAAATTGATAAAACTTTAATAAAAGCATTCCTAATAAAAGTAAAAAGTTGATAGCCTGAATAATAATATAAGCCGATAGGGGCAATTTATTGGAAAAAAAATATACCCCTAAAATCATGATCGCGCTTATGGCTACCGAAATATATATTAAGTTCTTTACGGATTTGCTCATAAAACCTTTGCTTTAGATATTATATGTCTAAAGGCAAAGGTTTAATTATAATTAATAAAAAATTAAGATTTGGAAAATTCAGACAACTTTTTTATTTCTTCCCGCGCGATTTTATCGCAGCGATTGTTATATTCGTTATCGCTATGCCCTTTTACCTTGTGCCAAGTAACATCGTGTTTAGATGCATATAGAATTAAATCCTGCCACAAATCAATATTCTTCACGTCATCGTTTGAGGCGGTTTTCCAATTATTTGATTTCCATTTGTCCAACCATTTGTTGTTAATGGAGTCAATAACATAGGCCGAGTCGCTGTAAATGTTCACTTTACAGCGTTCTTTTAGCGCTTTTAGAGCGTAAATAATGGCAAATAATTCCATGCGGTTATTGGTCGTATTGGGAAACGAACCGCTCAAGATCTTCTCTGTTCCTTTATAGATAAGAATAGCCGCCCAGCCTCCTATTCCAGGATTTCCGCTGCAAGCCCCGTCTGTATAAATAGTCACTTCTTTCATTTGTTGTCCTCTGACAGCATGATTGATTTTTTATATGCGGCTTCGACGGCCGTTTGGATTATTTTTTCAAAATCGTGTTGCTTTAGCGTGTTAATCGCTTCAATAGTCGTTCCGCCTTTAGAACATACGGCGTCAATCATATCTTGAATTTTTTGATTAGGATGCTTTTGCACCATTTTAACGCCGCCCAAAACGGTTTGTAAAGTAAGTTGACGCGATTCTTCGCTGGAAAGACCGATTTTTTCGCCTGCCTTAATTAAGGAATCGATAAAATAATATACATATGCTATACCGCTGCCAGATATCGCGGTTACAGCGTCCATTTTTTCTTCTTCTAGAATAACAACTTTGCCTATGCGGCTAAATAAATAAATAACAAAATCTTGGATTGTCTGCGAGGCATTATAGAAAGATATTCCCGAGCAAGACTCGTTTATTTTGGCTCCTAAATTAGGCATGATTCTGGCGATAGCGCCTATATTGGGTAAATATTTTAAAAGCTTGGAAATTTTTATACCCGCCATTATGGATATTAAAGTTTGTCGATTGGTGATATACGGCGCTATTTCCGCTAAAATAGAAGCGGAGTCTTTTGGTTTTACCGCGATTAATATGAATTCGCAGTTTTGGGCGAGATATTTATTATCAAAGATTATTTCAACATTATGTGTGTTAAGAGTTGGCGCGTCCAAAGTACTTACCAATATACGCCCTTCAAAATCGTCCTTTATGCCGCTCAAAATCGCGCCGCCCATATTGCCTAAACCAATAATTCCTAATTTGTATTTCATATTTTTTCGCCTTTTATTATTGACTAATAATTTACATTATTATATAATATCAAAGTAAATTTAGGGGAATGGCTCAATGGTAGAGTAGCGGTCTCCAAAACCGTTGGTTGGGGGTTCGAGTCCCTCTTCCCCTGCCA
>DATCJN010000032.1:0-30606 GCA_036562755.1 Clostridia bacterium
ATACCTGCGAGGGCTTAACGCTTGGGTGGGATTTAAACAAGCCGAGGTTTGCTACGAGCGCAATCCGCGCGCCGCGGGCGAAACCAAATACACCCTAAAAAAGATGTTCAAGCTGGCAGGCGACGGTATTATCAGCAACACAAACTTCCCGCTTACAGCCCTATTCGGCTTTGGATTGACGTTTAGTTTTATAGCCGTTTTGGGATTTATAGCTTTGGTCGCTTTGGCAATAGCAAAGATTAATTTTAGCCCTATTTATTGGCTGTTTCCTTTGATAATTTTGTGCTTGGGACTGGTTTTAACGGGCATGGGCTTGCTGGGAATTTATTTAGGCAGGGTGTATGACGAAGTAAAAGGCCGTCCGCTTTATATCGTGAGCGAGAAAATAAATTTTGAATAAAATAAAAAACGGTTCGTTTAGAACCGTTTTTTTATTATCTCATAGGGTGATTAAAGCCTAGGTTTAAATTTGGCATCAATAGACAGGTTATCTAACGCCCATATAACGCCTAGACTTTCGGATATGTTTTTAAGTTTTATAAAAATAGGCGCCGCCGGGCCGTCATCTTCAGCAAAAAGAAATCTTTCGTCCGATCCCGAAACCCAATAATCTTCAAACTCAATTTTAACAAGGGTTTCTTCATCTTTTTTTAGACTAACACTTTTTTCAATGACATATTTATCGGAAGGCAATTCTATTACAAGTATTAATTCGCAATCTCTATCTGCCTTAAGAACAAAGGAGATGTTGCTTAGAATTAATTGAATAGCTTTGGGGACAAAAAAGAAGTCGTATCTATAATATGTGTCAAGCGGTATATTAAACTCCTCGTCCGTAAATTTTGAAAAATCTATAAAGTCTGTCGCTTTAAGACCATAACCGCTTTCGCTTCTGCGTCGATTTGATAAGTATGGGCGCTGACTGTATGGTAAAAACAATCATTAATATCAATTTTAGGAGCTTTAGGTTCTTCAGGCTCATTACATCCAAAGCAAGCAAGGAACAAAAAACAAAAGGCCAAGGCGAAAAATCTTTTCATATTATTCTTCCATATTTTTAATGAATTATCGCAAATTGTCTTTTGTTTATATAAAATTCTTTTGTAGGGATATATATTATTATATTGCCTTTAAAATAAAGAAGTCAACAGTATGCTTGTGTTTTTATTTAAGCTTTTTTGTCTTGGCATTCTTGCCCCCGCCAAAATCTATTCCAAGGTCAAAAGCGTCTATCGAAAAATCCCCTTCGGAGATAATAGCTATGACGACTATTATAATTAAGATCGCCACAAACGAATATCCGATATGCAGGCATGCCCAAAAATCATTTCGCGGATTAAAGGTATAAATAGCAAAAGCCGCCGCTATGCCGAAATAAAAAATTGACAAAAATAATATCAGACAAAACAATTCCGGCCTTGAGGACCATTTTAGCACGCTAAAAATCGCTACCGCTACGGGTATTAAAATATTGACTATGCTTAAGGTTTTCTTAAAGGGCAATAAGGTTACGACAGTCCATAAGATTATATTTGACGCCAAAAATCCGCCCGCTACCATTCCCAGCAATTTAGCCATAACGGCGAATTCTTGATATTTGCAAAAGGCCGCCATCGCGAAACCGACGGCGGCCGAATTAAAGAAAGGGTTGAGAGGGGACATTTTTTTAAATTCTTTAGCGATCGCGAAAAACACCAGCGCCCAGATCCAAAATATTATTGAAATCGCTATTGAGGCGCCGTAAGGCATTAACAAGCCCAAAATAAAACAGCCAAAAATCGCGGTTGCGGACATTACCGCCAGGCCTGCAAGGCTTTTATAACGCTGTTTTATATTATCTTCGTAGTCGTATCGAGCCGCTAACTCGTCGTAATAAGAAAATCCAAATATCTTTTTATCGGCATTCATAAAAAACCCAAAGACTTAATATCTAAATTTATTATATAAACCCAAAAAAAGAAATCGCTAAAAAACCGATTATAAACTGATTAAAAGAATATTAAAAATTTTTAATAAAAGAGAGTATTTTTTTATAAGATAATATAAACTTAGCCCCAAAGACTTATAGATATAAATGTTATAATTGTTATGTATGATATATCTTTACAAAAGAGGAAAAGACCTATGACTTTGATGGAAAGAGAGATTTTAGAGCAAAGCTCGGTTTTAAAGTGTTGTTTAGAATATAACTGCGACGCCTTTGAAAAACTTGCGCGAGCGCTAAAGCAAAAAAAGATAACCAACGCGGTAATCGCCGCCCGCGGCAGCAGCGACAACGCTTCAACTTTTTTTAAATATTGTTTTGAGAGTTTAGCGGGGCTGCCGGTCAGTTTGGCCGCTCCGGGAATAAACACTATATATAACAGTCAATTGGATTTATCCGACAGCCTAGTGTTAGGCGTATCCCAAAGCGGCGCGGCGGCGGACGTAATGGCCGTATTGGAAAACGCGAAAGCTTGCGGAGCGGTAACCGTAAGCATAACCAACAACCTGGATTCCCAAATGGCTAAGATGGCAGACTTTCATCTCTATTGCAACGCAGGCAAAGAGTTAAGCGTCGCGGCCACCAAGACTTTTACGGCGCAAATGTTCTTGCTGGGGTATTTTGCGGCGTATTATGCCCAAAACGCCCAAGCCCGACAAGAATTAACCCAAGTCGCCGACAACTTATATAAGTTATTCGAGTTAAAGCCCGCAATCCAAGAGCTGGCTCAAAAATATAAAGACCTGGATTCTTTGATCGTTTTGGCGCGCGGAATTAACTATCCCATCGCGCTAGAAACCGCGCTAAAGATCCAAGAAACCACATATATAAACGCAAGAGGCTATGCGGCAAGCGACTTCCATCACGGGCCTTTTGCCATTGTCGATAAAAATACGCCTATGCTTTTAATAGCGCCCGCAGGAGCAAGCCAAAAAGACATGCAGGAGATGAAACAAAAATTAATGAATGTAGGCGCCAATATAGCGGTTATTACAAATAAAGCGGAACTCGCAGAAGGCGCTGACGAGAGCATTATTTACGACCTGGACGGTTCGGATTATGTTACGCCTTTTTATAATGTGGTAATCGCCCAAATGCTCGCTTGTTACATAAGCTTAGCCAAAGGCCTAAATCCCGATTCTCCCAGAGGCTTAAAAAAGGTAACTATAACGAAATAAAAAGAGGCAAAAAATGAAAAACAACCAAGAAAAATATTTGCCCAATAAAAGACAACCTGCTCCCATTACCCAATTGGCGATAGCAGCGCACCAAGACGACGTCGAATTGGTAGGATACAGCGGCATATTGGAATGCTACAACAACCCCCGCGAAGCTTTTGCCGCGGTGGTAACCGCGGACGGAGCGGGCAGCGCGCGAAGCGGTATTTACAAAGATTTTTCCGACGAACAGATGAAAAAAATCCGCGCAAATGAACAAAAACAAGCGGCCGAAGTCGGACAGTATCAAGAACTATACCTTTTAAACTACCCCAGCGCTCAGATAAAAGATCCGCTGGACACGGAAATAATAGACGACTATATAGAAATTCTTACCCGCCTAAAACCCCGCGTCGTATATACGCATAACCTGGCGGACAAACACGCCACGCATTTGGGCGTAGCGGTCAAGGTTATCAAGGCTATAAGGTCTATCAACAAATCCGACCGCCCCAGGAAACTTTACGGCGTGGAAGTTTGGCGAAGCCTTGACTGGATGCTCGACAACCAGAAAGTATTGCTGGACTGCAGCTCTCACCCTAACCTGGAGCGAGCGTTATTGGGCGTGTTCGACTCTCAGATTATGGGCGGAAAGAGATATGATTTAGCCGCAGAGGGCAGAAGGCTTGCCAACGCCACATTTTTTGAAAGCCATAGCACAGACCGATTTGAGAAGCTTAACTTCGCTATGGATCTAACTCCCTTAATCCGGGACGACAGCCTTGATATATGCGAATATGTTTTAAAATATATAGATGACTTCAAAAAGGCCGTTTTTTACAGCTTAAAAAAGGTTCTCGAATAGGTTTTTATCCTATATTTACAAATATTTCAACTTTATATTTTTTAAGCCAAACAGCCAAATTAATAAAAAAGCGCTTTTAGGAGAGGCTCTTGAAAAGGCTGTCTTTATTATTGGCTTTTATAGCGTTAATCTTTTGCGCTTGCGAGGCTCGCGTAATCGAAGTTAATAAAACCGAGCCCCAAAATTTCTTTTTAGAACCCAAGTGTTTTTATGTTAAACCGACAGACTCCAGACCTAAGGTATATAATGTTTTTTCAAAAAACGGCGAGCTTATAAACAGCTTTTCAAGCCTGTATCAAGGAATAAACTTTGCCGCGAATAATTTAGACGACGGGGCGTATATCGAAAACGCTTATTGCCCTGACAAAAAACTCTTTTTTCTTACCCGTTCGCCTCAATGCTTTTTTTATAAAAACGGAACGGCTCTTGACGACATAACCGATTGGGAAAGCGTTGACTTTGGCGCGCGTCAAGATTGTATTTCAGTAATGTATCCGCCTATATGTCCTGTTTACCATAGTTTCAAGTCAAGCCACGATTTGCCTATTAACACATCGCAGGATGCCTTTTATATGCGGGAACTATCCGATTCTATAAAGATAAGCTTAAGCCAGTCAAGAATATATCCTTCAAAAAGCCAAAGGGTTTTAGCCAAAATAGGTTTTGTCATCAATATAGACAGATTTTCGTATTTTGCGGGGCTTGTCTGCGATGCTAATTGCGGGGATTGGTATTACTGCTTTGATTATTTAAATAACGTTGTCAGCGGGCAATGCGTTTTGTTGTCCGACTATAAAGACGGCTGTTTTGTTCCCCAAGACGATGTTGAATTGACAATTCAAAGCGTTCCTTTTTCGGACTCGGGCGAAAATTATATAAAAAATAATATAACTCTTAATTTCTCCCAAGGCAGAAAATATGTCTTTGAAAACATTTTGACAGGAAAAGAATATAAAACATATTTTATAGCCGCGCTGGATATTCAATATTCGGGCATTCCCGATTATATGAACGGCGCAAAATGGGAAAATATAATTATCCATTCAATCCAAGAAGAAACTGACGACTTGATATATAATACGGCAGTCGTCAAAAAAGACGCAAAGGCTCTAAATTTTAGTTACGATTTTGACGCGGCTTCGCCTGTTTATTCGCCCAGGATAGCCAAAATACAAAAACACATTGACCGCCTGCCGCAAAATATTGCCCAAGCCGACAGAAAGACAATTCAGGACGCCATCAAGGCGTATAATAACTTGTCGCCCGGCTTGCGATCTCTTATCCATACCCAAAATTTAATCAGAGCAAAAGACGAATTATATAATCAATTTGAAGGATTGGAAAAGGCGAAAGTAATCGCCCAAGATTTAAAGCCCGCGCTTGAGGCGGACAGCGGCTACATTATAGATAATTTTAACTACATCTTTGAGGCGTGGGATTTGATAAACAACCAAGCGTCCAAAGAAGAGCGCGAAAACTTTTCGCAATATTATAAGACAAAGATTGACGCCTATTACAATAGAGCGGTTAATATATATGCCCAGGCTAACGAAGCAAAGATGGCGATAGAGTCCATCGGCAGCAAATCCCAGATTTTAGAAGCCTATGAAAAATACATAATATTAGACGAGGCTCAAAAAAAGCTTTTGGGAAAAGACGCCGATAAATACGAACAAGCCCTAAAAACCGTTGATCCCAAAGTATTGGCTGTAATATCACAAATAATAGATTTAGGCAAATGCGCGCCGCCAGACTATCCCTTGGTCTATGGCGTCCAAAACTATCTAAATATGCAAAATTTAATTGACTCTTACGAGAGCTTAACAAAATCTCAAAAAAAGCTTATCCCCTCTAAATATAAAAAGATATATAACACCGCTTCGACATACTTTACCAACCAAGTAAACAACCTAAAAAAGCTAAAGAAATCAATAGAAAAAACTCAAAGCCCAACTCGCGAGGATATAATCAACTGGGTGGAAATTTACAAGCAGCTCGACATAGCGTCAAAATGGAGCTTTAAGCATGACTCAAAGTTCGGCGGAGAGGAATTTTACCAAAAGCTAGAAATCAACGCGGCTTCTTATGACCTCTCGATAGACTAAAAAGACAAGACGGCTAAAATTTTCGCCGCCTTGTCCGTGATGGTTTGGAGGAGATAGTGTCAGAGGTTTATCCAGCGGTATTGTATTTCTATTACAAGAATATGCCGCAAGTATTTTTTGTGTGCAATATAAAAAAGGAGCGTAATTTTATTTACGCTCCTTTATTATTTAATGCTTAACGCTTATTCTTCATCTTCGTCCTGCAGCGCGTCGTAGCCTTCTTCGCCCGTCCTAATTTTTATTACGTTTTCGACGTCGTAAATAAAGATTTTGCCGTCGCCTACGTTGCCGGTATATAGCGCCTTTTTTACGGTATCGACTACCGTAGGCACAGGTATCTTGCACACTACGATATCGACCTGGATTTTAGGCAGCAGTCTCGTCTTTATAGGCAGGCCGCGGAAGTATTCGGTATGGCCTTTTTGCATTCCGTAGCCTAAAACGTTGGTAACGGTAAGGCCGGTAATACCGATTTTATCCAGCTCGGTTTGAAGTTGAGCGAATTTGTCTTGATTGGTTATAATAGTAACCTTAGTCATCTTAGCGCCCGGGCGGGATTTGTTGACTACGGGTATTGCCGTGTCCACGGGAACAGCGCCGGTTTCTGCTTTAGGTATCTCAATTTCTACGGGAGCGGGGGCTCCGTTAGCCGTAGCAAATACAGGGGACAAGATAGCGAAATCGGGATATGCCTTGTTGCCGTGTTCGCCGATGTCCAAGCCTTCGATTTCTTCCTTGAGGCTTACGCGGATACCGATAGTCTTCTTGAGAATAAACCATACCAGGAACGCCGCTGCAAACACAAACGCGCCTACGGTTATGACGCCCAAAGCCTCTACGCCCAAAAGTTTAAATCCGCCGCCGAAGAACAAGCCGTTTTCGGTGGATAGGCTGGTTACGCCTTCTTGAGCGAACAATCCGACGCACAATGTGCCGAATACGCCGCAGGCAAGGTGAACGGAAGTAGCGCCGACAGGGTCGTCGACCTTAATCTTGTCAAACATTACTACCGAGAACACAACTATAACGCCTGCGATAGCTCCGATTATCAAGGAACTTGCGACGCTCACATACGCGCAGCCCGCGGTTATGGCTACAAGACCCGCCAAGCATCCGTTGATAGTCATACCAAGGTCGGGTTTGCCTATAAACAGCCAGGAAGTAATGGTAGAGGTTAAGACGGCCGCGATCGCCGAAGTGTTGGTGGTAACTAGGATATGGACGACATCGCCGGGGTTTTGGAAGCTCATAGTAGAGCCGGGGTTAAATCCGAACCAGCCGAGCCACAATACGAACAGGCCTATAACCGCCAAGGACAAGCTGTGTCCGGGTATCGCCTTAGGCTTGCCGTTTTTGTCATATTTTCCGTGGCGCGGTCCAAGCAATATAGCGCCCGCCAATGCGGCCCAGCCGCCCAGGGAGTGAACTACGGTACTGCCCGCAAAATCCAAAAATCCTAATTCAGCGAGCCAGCCGCCGCCCCAAATCCAGTGTCCGACTATGGGATAAATGACTAATGACAGCACGAAGGAGAACACAATAAAGGAAATGTATTTAATGCGTTCCGCAACCGCTCCGGATACGATGGTAGCAGCAGTGCCGCAGAACACCAACTGGAAGAAAAATTTTCCCCAAAACGGCACGTCAGGATTCAAGGTGTCGTTGTAAAAGCCCAGATTAGAGTTTTTTAGGATAAACAGGCTTTTGGTGCCGATAAACGGATTCGAGCCGCCAAACATCAGTCCCCAGCCCAGCAGCATAAAGCCGAGAGCGGCAACAGCGAAAACTATAAAGTTTTTGGACAAAATGTTGACCGCGTTCTTTGATCTGCAAAAGCCCGATTCTACCGCGGCAAATCCAAGGTTCATAAAGAACACCAAGACTCCCGCAAGCACTACCCATAGGGTATCGACCATTGAAATATCCATAAACATTCCTCCTTAAAATATTAAAGGGCGCGTATTTTATTGAAGATTTTCAATAAAACACACGCCCTTGTGTGCGTTATCATAAACACACGCCCTTGTGTGAATTAACGGCTGTTTTACGATTTCAAGCTTCGCTTAAAAAATCGTATATAAATATAATTATGCGTTTTGGTATAAAAAATGTCCTTTATAAAACTTAAGGCGCCTGTTTAATTAAACAAGCGCCTTTGCTTATATTAGCAATAAGATTATACTAAACTTTTTTATTTGTCAACAAAAAAATATATAAATAATATAAATAACCATAAAAGTTATTATAAATAATTCTTATAACAACTGTCAGCGCACCAGCCCGCCGTGGAAGAAGCACTCGTAAACCAGCGTATCGTTATGGTAAATTTCCTCGTATCCTTGGAACCAACCAAAATCGCCCGCGACTTTGGATTTGTATAAATATTCGCCCGATTTATAATATTCGGGGCCTCGGTAAGGCGTCTTTTTATCCGCGTTTCTTAGCGCCTCCTTTAAAAAATCGCCGCTAAACCGTTCGTCCAACACCCTTCCCATATAGTTCATAGCATAAACGGCCTTTCCTTTATGCCAAATGGCCTCCTCGCCTGCAAACTGTTCTCCGCCCACATAGGTGTCGTGGTATGTAAAGTCTCCATTGGTATATTCGTAGTCGCGGGAATCAAATCTTGTAGGGCTTGTTTCGTTCATATAACCCGCGTATGTGTTTAAATTAGCCTCCAGTCTAAACTCAATCAAAGCGTCCAAATCAGTCTTCGGAGTTTGAAGCTTTACCGAGCATTTTTGGTCTTTAACCAGATAGTCTATAGTAACGTTAAAAAGGTTGCTTATTTGAATAAGGTTGGATATATCGGGATAGGCCTGTCCCGATTCCCATTTTGCTACCGCTTGTCGCGACACGTCCAGCTCTTCAGCCAATTCCTCTTGGGTAAGCCCTTTGCTCTTTCGTATTAACTGCAGCTTTTCACAAAAAATCATCTTTTTTGCCCTCCGACTTGATTATACAATAAAGCCCGGATTATATAAATAACTTGTTGGTTGCGATTTTGGAAACTACAACATTGAAATGTAAGCTTCGCTAAAAGAAAACTGGACGACTATTATCGCGAAATCTGGATACCGGTAGAAAAGATTTAATTCATTGCGGCCGATAGGCCGTTGGTTTTTTATGTTTAATTGCTTTAAAAGATGAAGATTATATGATAATCTATAAATATCATAGAGTTTTAAAAAATATAGGGTGTTTGTCCTATGAACTGGAACTCAGAACAATATCTAAAATTTAAATCCGAGCGCACGCAGCCGGCGGTTGATTTGGCAAACCGCATTAAAACTAATCGCTCCAAGAAGATATTGGACGTAGGGTGCGGGCCGGGCAACAGCACCCAAGTTTTATACGAAAAATTTCCGCGCGCTTACATATTGGGCATTGACAGCTCGCAAGATATGATTGACGCCGCAAAAAAGAACTATCCCTATATGGACTTTAGGCTTTGCGACGCAAGCAAAGATTTAACTGAATTGGATAAAGATTTTGATATTGTGTTTTCCAACGCGTGCATTCAATGGATTCCCGACCACGAGCGCCTGTTAAAGAATATGATAGACTTGCTAAACCCCGAGGGCGTTTTGGCCGTTCAAATCCCTATGAATTTTAACGAGCCTATCCATATAATTATCCAAGAACTTGCGGCCTCGCCAAAATGGAAAGAATATTTTAACCAAAAGCGAAAATCAAACGTTCTTAAGCCCGGCGAATACTATGATATCTTATCCGAAATTTCCGAAGAGTTTTACATATGGGAAACAATATATTACCATACTATGAAATCCCATAAGGATATTTTGGAGTGGTATAGAGGCACGGGATTAAGGCCGTATCTTGACGCGTTGCCTTCGGATAAAAAAGCCGAGTTTGAAAACGATGTAATGGTAAATTTGGTTGAGAGATACCCTAAACAAAAAAACGGCGATGTAATATTCAGATTTCCAAGATTCTTTTTTATCGCTTATCCAAAGCGAACATAAAGACCGCCTCCCAAGGCGGTTTTTTTTAACCTAAAAATCGACCTGAATTTTTATTGCTTTAGATTGCGTTCTCAAAAACAGGGGATAATTATATATTGATTGCCGTTATATTTCGTCTAGATAGTCTAAATAACTTGACAGCCGAATATATATATCGCATAATCTAACCAAATGCAAATCATTTGCATTTAAAGGAATTCAATGAAAAAGATATTTTATTGCGCGTTGTGTTTTTTGATTTCTTTGTCTTTTATTTTTTCGGGCTGCGACAACAAGCAAGAACAGGGATTAAAGGTTTACACGAGCTTTTACACCCTTTACGATTTCGCTGCCAAAATTACCCAAGACAAAGCCAAAGTATATAACATAATGCCTTCGGGCGCGGACGCTCATTCTTGGACGCCTAGCGCCAAAGATTTGGTTAACCTAAACAAAGCGGATATATTTATCTACAACGGTTTGGGAATGGAGCATTGGACGGAGCAGGTTGTAAAGACTTTGGACAAAAAAGTGTTGACCGTTAGGGTGTCTGACGGTATTTCGGAAGAACATGATGACGACCATGATCACGAAAACATAGATCCGCATATTTGGCTGTCTCCTCAAAACGCTAAGATTATCTTAAAAAACATAAAAGACGCCCTTGTTCAAGCAGATTCCGCCAACGCGGAGTTTTACGAGCAAAACTACCAAGACTGCGCTGACCGCTGCGACGAGTTATATAATGGTTTTTTGGGGCTAAAAAACTACCCTAAGCGCGACATAGTGGTTACCAAAAACGCCTTTTCGCATTTATGCGAAGCGTTTGACTTAAACCAGATCGCCTTAAGCCAATCTCATTCGTCCGAGCCAAACCCCGACAGGATCGTCCAGGTCGTCAATTATATAGTCGCCAACGGCGTCAAAGTCATCTTTTGCGACCCGTTCAGCCTAGACGAAGCCCAAACCTTAAAAACCGAGGTTTCAAAAAAAGGCAAGACGGTGGAAATAGCAACGCTCAATCCTTTAGAAAATTTGAGCGCGCAGGACTTAAAAAATGGCAATGATTATTTTAAGATAATGCAAGACAACCTAAACGCCATTCTGAACGCGTTAAAAAAGCAAAACGGAATTTCATAATGGAAAATATCATAGAAGTAACCAATCTTAATTTCTCTTACGACTCGCGCCCCATACTAAGACGCCTGGATTTTTATTTGGACAAAGGCGAGTTTTTGGCCGTTTTGGGCTCCAACGGCGCGGGCAAAAGCACATTTATAAAAGTTCTGCTTGGCGAACTCCAAGCTCAAGGCGAGATAAAATTGTTCGGTCAAAACATAAATGATTTTAAAGACTATCGCCGCATAAGCTATGTCGCCCAAAACAGCGTAAGCCTTTGCGCTAACTTCCCCGCCAAAGTATATGAAATCGTAGGCTTAGGACTTTACGGGCTGTCCGTTCCCAACAAAAAACAAAGAATACTGGACGCGCTCAAAACCGTGGGCATGCAAGATTACGCAAACAGCTTAATAGGCTCTCTCTCGGGCGGACAAAAACAGCGGGTTATGCTGGCTAAGGCGCTTGTAAGCGACGCCGAACTGCTTATTTTGGACGAGCCCACCGCGGGCGTGGACAACCAAACCACGCGGCGAATTTATCAAATTTTAAAAGATAAGACTCAAGAGGGCAAAACCGTGCTGATAGTAACCCACGACCAAGAACGAGCGGTAGAGTATTGCTCCAGAATTTTATGCCTGGGAGGCGGTTGTTTTATGCATCTGAGCAAAGAACAGGTGGAATTGGAAAGAAAATACAAACACAAACACAAGCAGATAGAGGACGGCAATGGAAATATTTGAATATATCTTTATGCGCAAAGCCTTTTTGGCGGGCATTATTGTAGCCATTATTATCCCGTGCATAGGCGTAATTATAGTCCTAAAACGCCTTTCGATGATAGGCGACGCTCTTTCCCATACCTCGCTTGCGGGCGTGGCGGCGGGCTTAATCCTTAATATAAACCCCGTCGTAGGCGCCATAGCGGTTTGTATTGCCGCCTCGCTCAGTATAGAAGCCATAAGAAAAAAACTGCCCAGATATTCCGAAATGTCCTTGGTAATAATAATGTCCATAGGAATAGGACTTGCCGGCGTATTGTCCGATTTTGTAAGGACTTCGGCTAATTTTGAAAACTTCCTGTTCGGAAGCATTATAGCCATAACCGATTTAGAGTTATATCTGATAGCAGGATTAGGCGCGACGGTGATAGCCGTATTCGCGCTTTTATATAAAGAACTGTTTTTTATCGCCTTTAACGAGCGTGGAGCTAAACTTGCGGGAGTAAAAACGGGCGTAGTCAATACTATCTTTACCATACTTACGGCGGTGGCCATCGCTTTAGCCTCAAAAATCGTAGGGGCTTTGCTGGTTTCGTCAATGATAGTCGTGCCCGTGGCCTGCTCTATGCAGGTTTCCAAAAGCTATTTCCAAACCGTGCTTTACGCCGTGTTATTCGCCATAGCTTTTACGATAGGCGGCCTGTTTTTGTCTTTTTATCAAGGGCTCAAGCCCGGCTCGGTCATAATCTTGATAGGCGTAGCTACATTTTTAATCATATTGCTCGCCAAAGCGGTCTATAAAAAGATAAGAAAAAAACAAATAGGATAAACCATGGTCGATTTAAAAAAGACGCTAAAAGAAAAAGGCCTAAAACCCACGCCGCATAGAATTCAAATCCTGTCGCTGTTTTATCAATCTCAAGAACCTCTGTCAGCCGAGGAAATTTTTAAACATTGTCAAGGCTACAGACGCCTTAATCTATCCACCGTATATAGAACTTTGGAAACCCTAAAAAGCGGCGGCATTATCCGCTCTTTAAACTTTGAGGGCGAGGACAGGACTTTATACGAGCTAAAACAACGCCATACGCATTATTTAAAATGCCTAGGCTGCAAAAAGATTTTGCCCGTCGATTTTTGTCCATTGGGCGATATGGACACAATTTCCAAATCTCAAAATTTCCAAATCACCGAGCACAGATTGGATATGTACGGCTATTGCCAAGACTGCAAGGATCAAAGCGCGCATAGCTAAATATTATCAGTCATATTTTTTTGAATCTTTTATATCTCCTAAATTTTTTTCAACACTATTCTTTTTATTATTTTTTATCTTTTTTTCACAAATTTGTTGACAAAGCAATACCATAATGCTAGAGTATAATTAGCACTCAAAGCCCAAGAGTGCTACCAATCGGAATAATTAACTGCTAATCAGTTTATAATTATATAAAACGATTAAATATAGAGAAAGTATGACCAATTTAAGCGCCAGAAAAGCCAAGATTTTAAAAGCCATTGTTGAGGATTACATCAACAGAGCCGAGCCCATCTCAAGCGCGGACATAAAGGACAAACACCTTCCCGAAGTCAGTTCGGCGACCATTCGCAACGAGCTTGCGGCGCTGGAGGAAATGGGCTATCTTTATCAACCTCACACTTCGTCGGGCAGAATCCCTACCAAAGAAGCGTATAAACTTTATGTCGAAAAACTAATGCCTCGCAAAAAGCTGTCCAAAGCCGAGCTTAATCTAATTAAGAGCTATTTTAACCAGCAAATGATTCAGCTAAAAGACGTGCTAAAAAAGACGGCTAAGCTCATAAGCGAGGTTACCAATTATACCTCATTGGCTTTTGTAAACGACATATCCGAAGCGATCATCGAAAACATAAAGGTAGTCAAACTAACCGCAAAAACAGCCCTGGTAATAGTCGTCACCAATCTAGGCGTTTTAAAAGACGCCCTAGTTGAGCTGGACGAAGAAATGGACGACAGCTACTTTGACGCGGTAAGCAGGCTTTCGGTCGAAGTCTTTGGCGGCAAAAAGATTGCGCAGGTTATGAAACCCAACAAGATTATCAATACCGCGCTTAAGGGCTACAGAAAGATCTTCGACACTATCATAGACATCATCAAAAAATATTATGAGCGCGTAAGCGTTGAAGATTTTGTGCTGGAGGGCGCTTCCAAACTTTTAGAGCAGCCCGAATACAGCAACGTTCAGCAGGCCAAGTCCATCATAGCCATGCTGGAGGCAAAAGAGCAATTGGTTCCCGTGTTAAAATCCACCGACAATGTGGAGCTTAATATAAGGATAGGCAAGGACGACACGGGCGACGCTTTGCCCGAATGCGCTATTATAACCGCTAATTATATAGTCAACGGCAAGAACATAGGCCAAGCGGGCGTAATCGGCCCTATCAGAATGGACTATTCCAAAGTCGTGTCCGTTTTGGATTATATCGGCAAAACGATCAGCGACAGCATCAAAAACCGCATTAACATCAAAATCGATGACGACCATAATTAATGGCTTAATACAATTTGGAGGATTAAATGGCTAACCAAGAAGAGCAAAAAGTAAATTTGGAACAAGATAACCAGCAAGAGCAAACAAAAGAGCAGGTTCAAGAAAAACAAGACCAAAAAGAAAATAATCAAGAGCAAACCCAAGAACAGAAAGAAAACCTAATGACCGAAGAACAGCTTGAGGCGTTGAGAGCGTTAAGCGAACATTTTCAAAGCTTGACTTTGCAAGCGCAAGAGCAAGCCCAAAAAGAGCGCGCCAAAGCTGACGAATACGCAAAGAGGCTTGTCAACCTTCAAGGCGAGTTTGACAATTATCGCAAGCGCAATCTTGAAAGCGTCAAGACCGCTCAAATCGAAGGCCGCTGTCAAGTGTTGCTTGAGGTCATTAAGATTTTGGATATCATAGAGCAGGCGATAGGTATGATAAAAGACGACGCCACCGCAAGCGGCGTAAAGATGATTTATCGCCAAGTTGAGAACATATTAAAAAACTTTGACGTTCAAGAAATTGAGACAGAAGGCGATTTCGATCCCAATTTACACAGCGCGGTAGAGCTTGTTAAATCAGAAGAGCATAAATCGGGCTCAATCGTAGAAGTCGTTCAAAAAGGATATCGTTTGGGCGAAAAGATATTGCGCCACGCAAGCGTCAAAGTAGCCCAATAAAAATAAATTATGGAAACTGTAAAAAGGAGATAGATAGAGTATGGCAAAAGTAATAGGAATCGACCTTGGAACTACTAACTCTTGCGTAGCCGTTATGGAAGGCGGCGAACCCGTAGTTATACCCAATTCGGAAGGCTCCAGAACCACTCCTTCCGTAGTCGGCTTTACCAAAGACGGCGAAAGACTTGTAGGTCAAATAGCCAAAAGACAGGCGATAGCCAATCCCGATAGGACTATCATTTCTATCAAAAGGGATATGGGCACCAATAGAAAGATCAAAATCGACGATAAAGAATATACGCCTCCCGAAATCTCGGCGATGATTTTGCAAAAACTAAAGGCCGACGCCGAGGCGTATTTGGGAACTAAGGTAACCCAGGCGGTCATTACCGTTCCCGCGTATTTCTCCGACTCCCAACGCCAAGCAACTAAGGACGCGGGTCGCATAGCCGGTTTGGAGGTTTTAAGAATTATCAACGAGCCTACGGCGGCTTCGTTAGCTTACGGCCTTGACAAAGCTAAGGACAAAAACGCAAAAATTCTAGTCTATGACTTAGGCGGCGGCACGTTTGACGTATCCATTCTTGAAATAGGCGACGGCGTGTTCGAAGTTTTGGCAACCGCGGGCGACAACAAATTAGGCGGCGACGACTACGACAACGAGATTATCAAGTGGATAATAGACACCTTCAAGAAAGAAACGGGCATTGACCTAAGCGGCGACCGTATGGTAATGCAAAGATTAAAGGATGCCGCCGAAAAAGCTAAGATAGAGTTAAGCAGCGTGCTAAAGACCAATATCAGCCTGCCTTTTATTACGGCGGACGCAAGCGGGCCTAAGCATATTGATTATGAACTGACTCGCGCTAAATTTGAGCAAATGACCGCTTACCTAACCGAAAAGACTCTGACCGCTATGAAAAGAGCGCTTGAAGACTCCGGACTTTCGATTAACGACATAGACAAAGTCATACTCGTAGGCGGTTCTACCAGAATGCCCGCCGTAATCGAAACCGTCAAGAAGTTTACGGGCAAAGAACCGTTTAAGGGCATCAACCCCGACGAGTGCGTAGCAATAGGCGCGGCTATCCAAGCGGGCGTTTTGGCGGGCGAAGTTAAGGACGTGTTGCTGCTAGACGTTACGCCGCTTTCGCTTGGTATCGAGACCATGGGCGGAATTTTCACCAAGATAATAGAGAGAAACACCACCATTCCTACCCGCAAGTCCCAGATCTTCTCGACGGCTACCGACAATCAGCCTTCGGTTGAAATCCACGTCTTGCAGGGCGAAAGAGAGCTTGCCGCTTACAACAAGACTTTGGGCAGGTTTGAGTTAACGGGCATTCCGCCCGCTCCCAGAGGCGTGCCTCAAATAGAAGTTACCTTTGATATAGACGCCAACGGTATCGTTCACGTTACCGCAAAAGACAAAGGCACGGGCAAAGAGCAGTCCATCTCGATAACCGCTTCTTCCAACCTCTCCGAAGAAGAAATTCAAAAGGCTATCGAGGACGCTAAGAAATACGAAGAAGAAGACAAAAAGAGAAAAGAGCTCGTCGAACTCAAGAACCAAGCCGATACTGTCGTATTCGGCATAGAAAGATTTGTAAACGAGAACGGCGACAAGGTAAGCGCCGACGAAAAAGAAAGACTTACCAAAGCCGCAGAGAATCTAAAAGAAGCTATAAAGAGCGACGACAAAGAAAAGATTGAAGCGGCCATGAACGAAACCCAAAAGACCACATCGGAGATATTTACGAAGTTCTATCAACAGGCGGGGGCTAACAACGCGTCCGGCGAAGGAATCAATCCCGACATCCACGACGCGCCCCAAAACTAAAATATAAAAAGAGTGCTAAATGGCTAAATCGTATTACGATATATTAGGCGTTTCCAAAACCGCGACCGAGGCGGAAATAAAATCGGCATATAGAAAGCTTGCCAAGCAGTATCACCCGGACTTGCATCCGGGCGACAAAGAGGCCGCCGAAAAGTTTAAGGAAATCAACGAAGCCTACGAGGTTCTAAGCGACTCTCAAAAACGCGCCAATTACGACAGGTTCGGCACCGCCGATCCCGGCGCGGGAGCGGGCTTTGATTTTAGCAACTTTGGCGGCTTCTCAAGCGGCGGCTTTACGGGCGGCATTTTTGAGGACATTATCAATATGTTCACTGGCAGCGATACTACCCAGCGTCCCCAAAGCCGTCCGTCAGATATTTCCGTAAGCATTACTTTGACCTTTGAGGAAGCGTTTTTCGGCACGAGTAAGGATATATCCATTCAGCGCACCGAGCGTTGCGAAGAATGTCACGGCACGGGCGCAAAGGGCGGCACGGAATATACCGTTTGCCCCGAATGCAAAGGTTCGGGACGCGTTCAATACGCGCAAAATACGCTGTTTGGCCGCATAGTAAACACCCGCGCTTGCGCTTCTTGCGGCGGCACGGGCAAAAAGATAAAACACGTTTGCCCCGAATGCAAAGGCAAAGGCACGGTAAAGCGCACCCGCAACCTAAAAGTCAATATCCCCGCCGGCATAGACAACGGCCAGATTATGACCGTTCAAAACGAGGGCAACGGCGTGGCGGATTCAAGCTTAAGGGGCAATTTGGTAATCGCCGTTACCGTCTTGCCGCATAAGCTGTTTACCCGAAAGGGCTATGACTTGTACGCCGACATACCCATAGCCTTTACCCAGGCGCTACTGGGCGATAAAATAAAAATCAAAACCTTAAAGGGCGAGATTACTTTGACCATACCCGAAGGCACCCAAACCAACACGGTGTTTAAGATGCGCGGCGAGGGTATGAAGATGTTAAGGAGGGACGCCTACGGCGACCTTTATCTAAAAGTAATAGTCGAACTGCCCAAAAACTTAAAAGGCGAGCAAAGAGAGCTTATCAAAAACTTGCATAAGATGATAAGCGAAAATCAATACGAAAAAGCCAAAGATTATTTAAACAATTAATGTCCCCCCACAATCGCCATACATATAAAAAAACCCAATCATTAATGATTGCGGTTTTTTTATATATTTTTTTGCTCGTTTGTGATAAGATAAAAATATTAAAAAGCGGGAATAAATCTAATGAAATATAAAGAATTGACGGTTATTACTACCCATGATTACGCCGAAATAGTGGCGGCGGTTTTGGGCGAAAACAACTACGAAGGCGTAGCCGTGTATGACAAGCAGGACTATTTGGAACTAAAAGACAAGGGGCTTTGGGACTATGCCGACGACAGCCTAAAAAACCAAACCGACCAAGTCTATGTCGTCGCGTATTTTTACCCCGATAGCAATATAGACGAATATTTGGAAGAGCTAAAACGCCTCAAAAGCATCAACCCTGAATTTGAGTATTCGGTAAATATATCTATAAAAGACGACAGCTCCTACCGCGACGAATGGAAAAAATATTTTAAGCCCATAGAGTTTGAAAAGCTTGCTGTCGTGCCGCAATGGATTGACGACTACAAAACGGACAAGCCCGTCATTTACATCAATCCTTCTATGGCGTTTGGCACAGGCGCGCACCAGACTACCAGAATGTGTCTGGAGGCGATGCAAAAAATAGCTTTAAAAGACAAAACAGTAATGGACGTAGGCTGCGGAAGCGGAATATTGGGCTTAGGCGCTCTTGCCTTAGGCGCGCGCGAAGTCATAATGATAGACAACGACCAATCCGCCATAAAGGTTTCGGAAGAAAACCTGCAATACAACGGCTTAGAAGACAAAGCCCTACTGGTTTTGGGAACTTTAGATAAGGTGGATACAAAAGCGGATATAATTTTTGCCAACATTACGGCGGATATTTTGATAAGCATAAAAGATTTATTATTTGACAGATTAAAAAGCGGCGGGCTGTTGATTTTGAGCGGTATAATTAACTTAAAACTCGCCGAGTTAAAAGAGGCGTTTAATAACTTTGAACTGATAGAACAAAACACAATGGACGACTGGCACAGTCTTATATACAAAAAAGGATAATATATGTCAAAAAGGTTTTTTGCGGATTACACCGAGGACGATGTAATTATTTTAAAAGACCAAGAACACCACCATTTAGCCAACGTTGTCAGGCTCAAAGCGGGCGACCAGGTAACCGTTTGCTTTAACGACGGCTACGACAACATATGCGAAATAGTGGAAATCAAAAAAAACCACGCCGTTTTAAAAATTTTATCCAGAGAAAAAAATATTAACGAAGCAGGCATAGACCTAACGCTTTTTCAAGCCGCGCCCAAGGGCGATAAACTTGATTTAATCGTTCAAAAATGCGTTGAGCTTGGGGTGAACAAAATTGTCCCGTTTTTATCCCAATTTACCCAAGTAAAAGAACACAGCGTTAAAACGGACAGACTCAACAAAATCGCGCTTGAAGCCGCAAAGCAATGCGGGCGCGCCGTGGTTCCCCGGGTGGAAAAGACATATAAGTTTGCCGAAATTTTACCGCGTCTAAAAGAATTTGATTTAGTCCTAATGCCTTACGAGCTTGAAACCCAACAAGACATAAAGACCGCCCTAGAGGGCGCTGTCGGCAAACAAAAAATCGCCATAATCATAGGCTCGGAGGGCGGTTTTAGCCAGGAAGAAGTGGATCTGGCCAAGGAGTATAACGCCCAAACGGTAACTTTGGGCAACAGAATATTAAGGGCGGAGACGGCTGCGATTAGCGTTGCGGCCATAGTAATGTATCAGCTTGACCAAATGAAAAAAGGAGAATAATGAAAGCCGTAATATATACTTTAGGGTGCAAGACTAACCAATACGAAGCGGGAGCGGTCGCAAAACTGCTTTTAGAGCACGGCTATGAAGTGACCGACGTTTTTGAAAAGGCTGATTTATATATAATCAACACATGCGCGGTTACCGCCGAGGCGGAGCGAAAGTCGCGCCAAATGGCGCGCAGAGTAAACGCGGTTTCGCCGTATTCGGACGTAATCGTGCTGGGCTGCGCAGCCCAAAACGCCGCGAAGAGCTTTTTGGAAATTCCCAACGTGGCGGCCATCGGAGGCATAGGCGGCAAGGTCGATATAGTCCGAAGATATCTGCAGGGCGAGCGTAAGTTTACCGATATTTTTATCAGCAAGACATACGAAGACCAGGAAGTCGCTCAAAGCCGAACCCGAAGCTATATAAAGGTTCAAGACGGCTGCAATAAATTCTGTTCGTATTGCATAGTGCCTCTATTGCGGGGCAGAAGCCGTTCGCGCGATATAGACAGCGTAATTCGCGAAATCCAAACCAGCGGCTCAAAAGAAATAGTTCTGGGCGGCATAGATTTGTCGGACTATAACTATAACGGGCTTACATTGGTAGATTTAATAAGGCGGATAGGCAAGCTGGGTCCCAGAATCAGGATAAGCTCTTTAGGCGTAAAAGCGGTAACCCAGGAGCTTATAGACGCGATGAAAGAGGGCAATTACTGCCCGCATTTCCACCTGTCTATCCAGAGCGGAAGCGACCAGGTGCTAAAAAACATGAACAGGCGCTACACCGGCGAGGATATTATAGCCGCCTGCGACCTAATAAGAAAAAACTTTCCCCGCGCAGGCATCACATCTGACATAATTGCGGGCTTTCCGCTGGAGACGGACGAAAACCACCAAGAAACCTTGCGGACGCTGGAGAGAGCGGGTTTGACTTATATGCACATCTTCCCGTATTCCGCCCGCCCCAACACGCGCGCGGCGGCCATGCCCCAGGTGGATAAAGCGACCAAGCGCGCCAGGGTAAAAGATTTGGAAGCCTTGAGGGAAAAATTGTTCGCGCGATTTATTGAAAGCGAGCAGGGGCAAATCAGCGAAGTAATTACCGAGCAAGAAGAAGAGGGCTTTATGACGGGCCATACCCAAAATTATTTAAAAGCGTATTTGGATATAGACACTCCGCGCGATCGACTAGTAAAAATCAAAATAGGCCAAAGATTTAAAGACGGCGTCAAAGGAATTCTGGTATAATATATTAAAAAAAAGGAGCGGTAATATGGATTGTATCTTTTGTAAAATTATAAAAGGCGAAATCCCTTCCCAAAAGGTTTACGAAGACGACAAGATGTTGATTTTTAAAGACATCGATCCCAAGGCAAAAATTCACCTTTTGGCTGTCCCTAAGCGCCATTACGGATTTTTGGAAGAAATGCAAGCCCAAGACAAAGAAGACATAGGCTATATTTTATCCAAGATAGCCGCCCTAAAAGACGATTTAGGCTTGCAGGAGGGCTACAGACTTACCATAAATCAGGGCAAAGACGCAGGACAGACAGTTTTTCATCTGCATATACACATAATGGGCGGGCAATCTTTGGGCTGGCCGGATTTTAAAGAATAATTTATAAAGATATTTACTTTTGTTTGACTATTTAAATCATATATTATAAAATAAAAAAGGCTTCTCTCCAAAAATGTTTTTTTATTTTTGGCGAGGAAATTTATCCGTTTGCGGAAAGGAGGTCGAGAAAGGATGTCAACCGTCAAAGTCACTGATAAAGAGACTATTGATGATGCTATAAAACGCTGGAAAAGAAAGTGCCAAAAAGACAATATAATCAGCGACCTTCGGCGCAAAGAACACTATGAAAAACCTAGTGTTCGCCGCAAGAAGAAAAAAGAGGCTGCTAAAAAGCGTAAAGCAAAAGCAAGATAATTAATAGTTTTTAATTGATTACAAAAGACCAAATTCATTAGATGATTTTGGTCTTTTATTTTTTATACTAATATTCATAATAAAGGGGCGGAAAATATGAGAGGAAAAAAGGAAAAGGGCGAATTAAGAAAGCTGGCGCAGAGCGCAAAATCCAGACTAAAGAGCGGATATTGGACGGCCATCAAGCAGGAGCGCGAACTGGCCCGCCAAAGAGCTATGGAAGAGGGCAGAACCTCTACCATTGACGAGTATTACAAAAGCAAGCACGATCGAGAGATTAAGGCGACTATAAACAGCGTCAACAACTCCGATGAACTTTTATATAAAAAGGTGTGCGAGATACTGGACACAGACGAGGACATAATTAACCCCGTCAACAGCCTAATAGACAAAGAAAAATACGAGCAGATGGATTTTGCGTCCAGGCAGAGATATTTGCTGATGCTGATGTCCAAGTATTCCGAGCTAAAAGAGCGGTATTACCGCGAAAAGCAGCTTTTAAAAAACAGTTGACAAAATAATTCATCTTATATAAAATATTTTAGCAAGCAGAAGTTATCAGCTTCTCACCGGTTGGGATTACTCGAACCGCGTCAATATTAGTTTAATTGATATTGATTGTAGAGAGCAGGTAATTTTTGCCTGCTCTATTTTATTAATAGACGGAGGTAGGTTATTTTTAAGGATCTAGAAATTAACGACAGAATCCGAGACCGCGAAGTCAGAGTAATAGACGAAGACGGTCAACAGCTCGGTATAATGTCGCCGCATGAAGCGTTAAAAATCGCGGACCAAAAAAATCTTGATTTGGTAAAGGTATCGCCCACTGCCAATCCGCCGGTATGCAAAATTATGGATTATGGCAAGTATAGATTTGAGGCGACCAAAAAAGAAAAAGAATCCCGTAAGAACCAAAAAGTCAGCGAACTGAAAGAAATTTGGCTGTCCATGACCATCGACAAGCACGATTTAGAGACCAAGGCAAGACAAGCGGCCAAATTCATTAAAAACGGCGACAAAGTCAAAGTGTCGATAAGAATGAGAGGACGGCAGCAAGCGTATTCTGATTTAGGCGTCGAAGTGATGGAAAAATTCTTCGAGTTGCTAAAAGACGTTGCCGTTATTGAAAAGAACGCGTATAAGGAAGGCAGGAGCATTATAATGATGCTTGCGCCTATGAAAGCAGCAAAGTAATTTACGGAGGAATATATCGCTATGCCCAAAATGAAAAGTCACAGCGGCGCTAAAAAGCGCTTTAGAGTAACAGGCAGCGGCAAATTAAAAAGAGGCCAACAAGGCAAAAACCATATTTTAACCAAAAAACGCCGCAAAACTATAAGAAATTTGCGTCAAACCGCATATGTAAGCGACACGCAAGCTGACACTATAAAGAAGTTGATTCAAGGTTAAGGAGGCGCTAGAAAATGAGGATTAAAAGAGCAGTTAATGCGGTTAAAAAGCGCAGAAAGATTTTAAGACTTGCAAAAGGTTATTTTGGCGGAAAGTCAAAACTATATAGAGTAGCAAGACAAGCCGTTATGAAATCCTTAACATATGCCTATATAGGCAGAAGATTAAGAAAGAGAGATTTCAGAAAGCTTTGGATTGCGCGTATTAATGCTGCGGCCAGACTCAACGGCCTAAGCTACAGCCGTTTCATGTACGGTCTAAAGAACGCAGGAATTAATCTAAACCGCAAGATGTTGGCTGATTTGGCGGTCAACGACGCGGCGGCGTTCTCGGCGCTCGCTGAAAAAGCTAAAGCCGCATTGAAATAACAAAAAAAAGCCCATAATTACTTATGGGCTTAATTTTTAATTATGGAAATAATAAAATCTCGCTCAAACGAAACCGTAAAATTATTAAGAAAGCTTGAGGACAAAAAATACAGAAAGCAGTTCAGGCTGTTTTTGGTAGAAGGGCGCAAGATGATAGACGACTGCGTAAGGGCAGGCTATAATATTCAAATTTTAGCGGTCGCCCAAAATAAAGCCCAGGAATACCAAAAATATTTTTCGCATGCGCAAAAAGCCGTAATTTTGGACGACGACGTATTTGAATACGCAAGCCAAACTGTTACCCCTCAAGGAATTTTGGCGGCGGTTGAAATTAAGATTTTAAGCCCCTCAAAACCCAAAGCGGACTGCGTTATCCTGGACAATATAAGCGACGCGGGCAATGTAGGCGCTATAATACGAACCGCGGCGGCGGCGGGGATAGAGGATATTTACTTAATCAATTGCGCCGATGTTTTTAGTCCCAAAGTCGTTAGAAGCACTATGGGCGGGATATTTTTTGCTAATCTTTACGAGATTGACTACGATTTTTTGGACGAAATCGCGAAAAATTGCGAGCTTATAGGCGCGGACATGGAAGGAGAGAATTTTACGGGCTTTGAGAAAAAATCCAATTTTGCGCTTATAATAGGCAACGAAGCCAACGGATTATCCGAAACATCAAGAAAAAAATGCGCGCGCTTTATTTCCATACCTATGCGGAATGTGGAATCCTTAAACGCGGCCGTAAGCGCGGGCATATTGATTTATCGTCTAAAAAATTTATGATATAATAAAAAATAATTGTTTTCAAGTTTTGACGAACAAACCAATGCCGATTATAATTAGGTAATAAATATATATCCTATAATCGCATATATATAAACCAAAGCAAAGTAAGGAGTTATCTATGTCAGGTCATAGCAAATGGGCGAATATCAGGCACAAAAAAGAAAAATCAGACGCCCAAAAAGCCAAGATTTTTACCAAGATAGGACGCGAAATCGCGGTAGCTGTTAAACTGGGCGGTTCCGATCCCAACAGCAACCCTAAACTTAGAGATATAATAGCCAAAGCGCGCGACAACAATATCCCCAACGACAATATTATGCGCAGCATCAAGAAGGCTGCGGGCGAGCTTGGCAGCGTTAACTATGAGAACATAACTTACGAAGGCTACGGCAACAACGGAGTGGCGGTCATAGTGGAAACATTGACTGACAACAAAAACCGCACCGCCAGCGAAATGCGCCATATATTCGATAAATACGGCGGCTCATTGGGAACGACAGGCTGCGTGTCCTTTATGTTTGACACAAAAGGCGTCGTAATTTTGGAAAGAACGGATCCCGAAAAAGACGATGAAATAATGCTTCAAGCTATTGATTTAGGCGCCGAAGACATAATGCCCGACGGCGACCAATACGAGATAATCACCGACCCCGCCAATGTTTCAAGCATGAGAGCGGGATTGGAAGGACTGGGACTTAAAGTCTTATCCGCCGAAGTGGACAGAATCCCTCAAACCACGGTAACGCTGACGGGCGAAGACGCCCAAAAGTTCCAAGCCTTCCTAGACAGGCTTGAAGAAAGCGACGACGTTCAAGAAGTTTATCACAACGCCGAATTGCCCGAAGAAGAATAATTTATTTTAGGGGAGAATTTAATGGAAGACTTCATCCGCGATGTTTGCTCGTCAGTCAAGGTCGCGAGTTTTGATCTTGCTGGATACTCGACCGAGCAAAAAAACAAGATTTTGGATTCAATCGCCCAAGCATTGATTGATAACGCGCAATTGATCTTGGACGCCAATTCTAAGGATTTGGAAGCCTCCGCAAGCAAACCCGCGCATTACCTAGACAGAATGCGCCTAACCCAAGACAGAATACTGGGTATTGCCAAGGGCGTCAGAGAGATTATAGACTTGCCCGACCCCATAGGCGAGGTTTTGGACGAATATATTAACAAAGACGGTCTCAAGATAACCAAAGTCCGCGTGCCTTTGGGCGTGGTGGGCATTATTTACGAAGCCCGCCCCAACGTTACGGTGGATATAGCCGCGCTTTGTATCAAGAGCGGCAACGCCATAATCTTGCGCGGCAGCCGCGACACCGTCCATAGCAATACTACCCTAGTTAAGATAATGCAAGACGCTATTGCTAAAGCGGGCGGAAATCCTAATATCATCGGCTACGCGGATTGCACGCACGAGCAGGCCATAGACTTAATGAAAGCCAACGAATATATAGACGTGCTGGTTCCCAGAGGTTCGGACAAATTAATAAAATCGGTAATCCAAAACTCTACCATTCCTGTAATAGAAACGGGCACGGGCAACTGCCATGTCTATGTTCACAGTTCGGCCGATTTGGATATGGCGGTAAACATCACGGTCAACGCCAAGGTTTCAAGACCGTCCGTTTGCAACGCGGCAGAAAGCCTTCTGATAGACGAGGCTGTTTATAAAGAATATCTGCCCAAGATTTGCGAAGGGCTTGCAAAATATAACGTAAAAATAAAGGGCTGTCCCAAAACCTGCGAGGTTTATCCTCAAGCCGAGCCCGCTACCGAAGAGGACTATTATACCGAATTTTTGGATTATATAATCTCAGTTAAGGTAGTAAAAGACTACAACGAGGCGATAGCCCACATCAACCATTACGGCACCAAGCACAGCGAAGCCATTGTTACCCAAGACCAAGCGGTCGCCCAAGAGTTTACCAAAAGGGTGGACTCGGCGGCGGTTTATGTCAACGCTTCCACCAGGTTTACCGACGGCGGAGTATTCGGCTTCGGCGCGGAACTGGGCATATCCACCCAAAAACTGCACGCGCGCGGCCCTTTGGGATTAAGAGAGCTTACCTCTTATAAATATATAGTCTTAGGCAACGGGCAGGTCAGGAAATAGAGAAACCAAAATCGCAATAATGCGCGAGCAAAAAAAAGAACCGCCTATCTTTTAGGCGGCAAAAACATCAAATTATTCAAGAGCTCAGGCAGAATTAAGCCGCGATAAAGATATATTATGATTGATAAAAAATCAAATCAAAAGCAAACTTAACGAACCAAATAATTTAAAAGACTATAAGACAGCTTATAGTCTTTTTTTATTCAGCCTGTCTCTCTTTTTATTCTTATGTATTCCGTATAGCTTGCCGTAGTTTTCGGCCTCTTCTTCGCTCTCTATTCCGCTTGGAATAAGCCCCGTGCACTCGCTCATCGAAGCGAGGTTGTTAATATCGTAAAAAGTATCTTCTCTTTCAGCCATAATTTTTTCCCCGTTGTTTTTTTAATAGTTTTAACCTATTTGAATGTTTTTATTATTATAATTATCTTTGTAATTGTGATAAAATTAAAACATGATAAACAAATTACTTTCTTTGCTGCAAAAACCAACGCTTTGGCAGCGCAGTTTGGAAAACTTCTGGGACGACGAGCATACTCAAAAGGGTTATTAGAAGCCCATCTCAATCCCGATTCGGACGCGGCAAGCCGCAATCATAGTTTTATTGAGGGTTCTGCACAATGGCTTTTTAGTATTATCCCCGCGGGGAGTAAAATATTAGATTTAGGCTGCGGCCCCGTCTTATATGCCAAAAGACTTTCGGACGCGGGCTTTGACGTTACAGGCATAGACTTTTCAAAACGCTCTATAAATTACGCCAAAGAAAACGATAGAAAATCTAAATACATTTATCAAAACTATTTGGAAGTAGATTATTCCGAAGCGTTTGACGCCGTTATTTTGATTTATTGCGATTATGCCGCCTTGACAATGGAAGAAAGAAAGACTTTGTTAGCCAAAGTTTACCGCGCGCTAAAGCCGGGCGGATTGTTTATTTTTGATGTGTTTACAGAGCAAACTCACAAGGGCAAAAGCGATAATACATATTAGATATATAACGAAAATGGAGGCTTTTGGAGCGGCAAGCCGTATTTGAGTCTGGAAGCCGAGTATTATTTTGAAAACAATACCGTCAAAGCAAGAAAAATAGTAGTAATCACGAAAAACGATATCCGCGAGTTTATAATCTGGGACACCGCTTTTACCAAAGAATCATTGCTTGCCGAAGTAACTCCATATGGTTTTGGTTTACACGGCCTTTATGACGACGCCCGCGGCAGCTCATACACAGGCAAAGCGGATACTTTATGTTTTGTTTTAAAGAAATGACACTAAACTTAGTTCTTATCAAAAAGATGCCATTGAGGAATTTTACGAAATTTGATTTCATCAAAATTTTTTATACAAGAAAAGCATTGACACGATAATATCTATTCATTATTTTTCTTCGTTTATGCATTGATAGCGTTGATTAATAAATTTTCAACATTAAATGTTTTATCGATAATAATGTTTGCGGTAACATTATTAACGGCTTTTTTAAGTTTTTTGCTTAATAAAATAAATAAAAATAAAGATAATGAAACTTAAAGATTAATAAAGTTTTCAAAAAGTTCTTTTTATTTTTAATCTCAACGGATAATATTTTTTTATGTCTAAGATTTGACTTTCGAGAAAATAAAACTTTAAAGCTTATTAATGTCTTGTCAAGAATGGTTCCATCTGAGGAACTTTTCTATAAATTTAGAATTTTATTATATTTACCGAATCGCCCCAAAAAGCATTGCAGAGTTTTGAAATAAATATTATCATCTATTTATGAGAGAAATAAAAATAAGAGATGCCGATTTAAACGACGCGGAAAGACTTTTAGAAATATACGGGTATTACGTATTAAATACGGCTATTACCTTTGAGTATGACGTTCCGTCGCTTGAGGATTTTAAAAAACGAATGAGCCGTATAATGCAAAAATACCCTTTTCTTGTTATCGAGGAAGACGGCCGCATACAAGGATACACGCACGCAAGACCTTTTGTAAACGTGGCCGCATATAACTGGTCTTGTGAAACGACTATTTATCTGGACAAAGATGTTTTAAAACGCGGCTTTGGAAGAAAATTATATGACGCTCTTGAAGCGAAATTAAAAAAGATGGGAATTCTTAACCTGTATGCGCGCATCGCTTATCCTGAAATTGAAGATATGTATCTGACCAAAAACAGCGCTCAATTCCATGAGCATTTGGGCTTTAAAAAAGTCGGCGAATTCCATAAATGCGGCTATAAATTCGGGCGTTGGTATAACATGATTTGCATGGAAAAAATTATCGGAGAACATACCGATTACCCTGAATTAAAATTATATCCCGAACTGGACGATTAATAGATATAATACCATTTGATTGTCTAAATTGCGGCTTTTTCTTTAATTTAATAATTTATCAAGCCAAAGAGGTTTATATGAAACTGATATTCATTCGCCACGCTGATCCGGATTACGCAATTGACTCTTTGACGCAAAAAGGCTGGAAAGAAGCCGAGCTTTTGGCGGACAGAATTTCCAAGTTAGATGTTAAGGAATTTTATGTCTCGCCGCTGGGAAGGGCGCGCGATACCGCTAATGTCGTATTGAAAAAGATGAACCGCTCCGCCCAAATTTTGCCCTGGCTTAGAGAATTTGAAGTGTATGACGAAGAATTGGGCAAAGAGAGAATTTGCTGGGATATGCTCCCGCAAGATTGGACAAAAATAAAAGAACATTACGACAAAGACCTCTGGCATACCGCGCCGACCATAAAAAATACCAAAGCGTCGGAAGAAGCCAATAAGGTTTTTCAAGAACTTGACAAGCTCTTAGAAAAACACGGATATATCCGCGAAGGCAATATATACAGAGCGGTCAATCCCAACACAGACACCCTGGTTTTTTTCTGCCATTTCGGCGTCAAGTGTTTAATATTAGGCCATCTTTTAGGCGTCTCGCCCGTTGTTTTATGGCACGGCTTTTGCGCTTTGCCGAGCTCGGTAACCACCTTAGTGACCGAAGAACGAAGGGAAGGAATTGCCTGTTTTAGAACGATAGGCTTTGGCGATGTTTCGCATTTATATGCCGGCGGGGAAGAACCGTCCTTTGCCGCCAGGTTTTGCGAGACTTACGATAACTTCGACGAACGCCACGATTGATATGGCGAATAAAAATTTTCTTTGACACGCAAGTTAATTATTATTTTACATATCAAGTTTCTATAAAAAAATATTTTATTAAGGCTCTTTTCGGATTTTTTAAATTTGATTTTTAAATATGTTATAATATTTATTAACATTTAGGAGAAACATTTATGCCCGCTTGGCAAATTATATTGATCGGATTTGTTTTTGTGCTGGGTCTATTTTGTCTTTATATAAGAGTTCTCTCAAAAGGCGAAGAAGGCGAGTTTGCGGTTAAACTTGTTTTATTATTATTAAATAAAAGAAAATACAAGAAATTTCACAATGTCATATTTAAAGACGACGATAAAACAATCCAAATCGACCATCTTATCTTCTCAAAATACGGCATATTTGTTATAGAAACCAAAAACTACTCGGGAACTATTTATGGCAGCGAAAACGCGCACTATTTTTACAAATTCAACCATAACAAGAAGTATGAATTTTACAACCCTATAAAACAAAATTTTGGACATATTTTTGCTTTAAAAAATGTTTTGGGAGATTACAAATACATTTCTGCGGTCGTGTTTACAGGCTATGCCAAACTTAAGGTGGAAAGCAAGTCTTTTGTTGGTTATGTTGGCGAACTGCCTAGATACATAAAATCTTTCAAAGAAGAAATTTACTCTGAAGAACAAGTTTTAGAAATATCTGAAAAACTCAAAGCGCTTGCCTTAAAAGGCATTTTCATAAACAGAGAGCATATAAAAAGCGTTAAGCAGCGGCTGCAAGAGTATGACGAAAAAATAGAAAATATGATTTGTCCAAAATGCGGAAACCAATTGGTAATAAGAAAAGGACAATATGGAGAGTTTTTAGGTTGTTCGGCTTATCCCGACTGCCAATTTACGCAAAAAATAAAAGAAATTTAAAAAACGGCTCATTAGAGCCGTTTTAGTTTTTCTTCCAATATTTCTATTGTCTTTATTACCTGTTCGGGCGATGTTCCCCCAAAACTCTTTCGGTTATTTACCACGTTTTCTAGTTTTACAGCTTCCAAAACATCGCTTT
>DATCJN010000047.1:0-7328 GCA_036562755.1 Clostridia bacterium
CTTCTTCGGCGTCTGATGCCTAGGCATCCACCATATGCTCTTCGTAGCTTAATCTCTTAACTTAACCTCGTTAAAAGACTCTCTTAACAAAATCGTAGTATACACTACATTTTCTCTTCTATGCAGTTGTCAATGTGCGAAAATGAAATTGCTGTCGTTCAGACAGCTTGATTATAATAACATAGTTATATTTATATGTCAAGAGTTTGTTTTAAAAATTTTCGAAAAAATTAATTGCTATAATCTGAGAAAATTAGCTTTTATAAGCGCAATATAACTATATATATTCTAATTATTACATCATATTAATCCCAATATAATAAAATCTTATCTATATAACACTTTACATAACCTGCCGCTTGCTTGACAATAATTAGAATGTTTTGTTAGAATTCTAACAAAACATTGTAAGAGTATATAATGAATAAATTGTATTATCTTTTAAAGAAAGCAAACGGTTTGATGTTTCAACATCTAAACGATGTTTGCCTAAAGCGCGGACTGACGGGCAAGCAATTTGTTTTGCTGCGTTTTTTTTATTTAAATCAAGACAGCCCGGAAATCCTTCAAGCAAAGATTCAAAAAACTTTTCATTTAAGGCGTTCTACCATAACAAGCGTATTGCAAACGCTTGAGAAAAAAGGTATGATTATCCGCAAGACGGACGAAGTTGACCAAAGAAAAAAGGTTGTAATCTTGACCGAGAAGGCCAAAGAGCTAATCGAAAGCATAGAAAACGACGCTCAGCGATATGACGACCTCTCCTTGTCAATCCTAAATAAAGAAGAATATACTACCTTAATTAATTTACTTGAACGCTTATGCGACAACTTAGTTAAAAGTAGCAAATAATATATTTATGCAAAATAATTAAAGGATGCTATATGCTAAAACTCTTTAAGTACTTTAAAAAATACGGAATAATTGCGGTGTTTGCGCCGATTTTTGTATTATGCGAAGTCGCGTTAGAAGTTTCCATTCCCTACCTTATGTCCAAGATAATCGACGTCGGCGTAGCCAATAAAAACATTGATTATATATTAATAACGGGACTTATAATGATAGGCATGGCGTTTTTGTCGCTAACTTTCGGCGCCCTTGCGGGCAAGTTTGGCGCGTGGTCGGCCACGGGCTTTGCTAAAAACGTCAGACAGCAGATGTATTATAGAATCCAAAATTTCGCGTTTTCAAATATAGATAAATTTTCAACTGCATCCTTAATCACAAGGTTGACGACGGACGTAACCATAGTCCAAGACACGACCCAAATGTGCCTTAGGATGTTATTTAGAGCGCCTTTTATGTTAATAGCCGCGCTGACTATGGCCTTTAATTTAAATCCAAGGCTTACCCTAGTATTCTTATGCGCGATACCGTTTTTGGCAATAGGCTTGTTTTTGCTTATTTTTATAGCCTTCCCTAAATTCATCGCGCTGTTTAAAAAATACGACCATCTTAATTCTGTCATTCAGGAAAACTTAATAGCAATAAGAACGGTAAAGTCCTTCGTAAGAGAAGATTATGAAATAAACAAATTTAAGGACGCGTCCAAGCAAATAATGGATTTTTCCAAGAGCGCGGAAAAAATAGTTATTTGGAACGGACCTATAATGCAGTTTGCGATTTTTGGGTGCATTTTGGCTATTTCTTGGTTTGGCGGCAACCAAATCATTCAAGGCCGTATGACGACGGGCGAGCTTACAGGCTTTTTGAGCTACATTAACCAAATTATGATGAGCCTTATGTTTATATCCGCCATATTCATCAACCTTATTATGACCAGGGCCGCCGCCAAAAGAATATTTGAGGTAATAGACGAAACGCCCGACATTACTCAACCTCAAAATCCAATAACGCATGTTAAGGACGGCTCGATAGAGTTTCAAAACGTAAGCTTTAGTTACAATAAATCGGATAAATATGTCCTTAAGGATATAAACCTAAAAATAGAGCACGGTCAAACCGTAGGAATAATAGGCGGAACAGGCTCTTCCAAGTCCACCCTTGTTCAACTCATTCCCCGCCTATACGATGTAACCAAAGGCAAAGTCTTAGTCGGAGGCGCGGATGTTAGGGATTACGACATAAAGACTTTGCGGGACAGCGTAGGCATCGTCTTGCAAAAAAACGTGCTGTTTTCGGGCACAATTGAAGAGAACTTGCGCTGGGGCCACCAAGACGCCACTATGGACGAGATTATACGCGCGTGCAAGATAGCCCAAGCGCACGACTTCATAATGAGCTTCCCCGAAGGCTATCAAACGCGTCTAGACCAAGGCGGCGTAAACCTTTCGGGAGGGCAAAGACAGAGAGTATGCATAGCGCGCGCGATTTTGAAAAATCCCAAGGTGCTTATCTTTGACGATTCCACCAGCGCGGTAGATACCAAGACCGACGCTCATATCAGACGCGCGTTAAAGAACGACCTAAAAGACGTAACCAAGATAATCATAGCGCAAAGGGTTGCCTCCATAGAAGACGCCGACTTAATCATAGTTTTAGACGAAGGCGAGATTAAAGGTCTGGGAACGCACAAAGAGTTAATTAAGATCAACGAAATTTATAAAGATGTATATCTTTCTCAAAAGAATATGGGAGAGCAAAAATGAGTAAAGGCAAAGATTTAAACCCTATGAACAAAGACGCTCGAGCCCGCGTAAAGCCTAAGAATATAAAAAAGACTTTACTAAGACTGTTTAATTATCTTAAAAATTATAAGCTTCAGTTAGCGTTTGTAATTATATGCATTTTGATAAACTCCGGAGCGGCAGTTGCGTTAAACGGCTTTGTAAGGCCGCTTATAGATAACTATATAACGCCTCTGATAGGCGTACCCAATCCGGATTTGAGCAACTTTTTGGGCATTATTATTATTTTGACCATAATAGCCTTGCTCGGCATTATAGCGGGATATGTTTATAACAGATTGATGATCAACATCACCCAAGGCACCCTCAAGACTATCCGCGACCAGCTATACTCGCATATGCAAAAATTGCCCATAAAATATTTTGACAACAACACGCACGGCAATTTGATGAGCAGATACACCAACGACACCGACGCGCTAAGACAGACCTTATCCCAAACAATTCCCGGCGTCATTTCTTCGGGAATAACCGTCATAAGCGTGTTTATCTTAATGCTGGTTTACAGCTGGATTCTTACCTTGGCTATTTTAGGCATGCTCGGCTTAATACTTTTGGCCGCTAAAATCGTAGGCGGCAGGAGCTCAAAGTATTTTATAGGCCAGCAGCAAGCCATTGGACTGTTAAACGGCTACGCTGAAGAAATGATACACGGTCAAAAAGTTATAAAAGTCTTTTCATATGAAGAACGGGCAAAACAAAAATTTGACGAAGTAAACGAAAACTTATATAAAAACGCAAACAAGGCGCATTCTTATGCCAATATGTTGATGCCTATCATGGTCAACCTCAGTTATCTTAGCTACGCTTTGATAGCCGTTCTGGGCGGATTCTTGATAACCAAAACGCCCTTTTTGACAGTGGGCACGCTTTCGTCCTTTTTGCTGCTTACCAGAAGCTTTACTATGCCTATCAACCAACTCGCAAACCAAATTAACTTTATCGTTATGTCCATAGCCGGCGCAGAAAGAATTTTTGAGGTATTAGACGAACCGGTTGAAGAAGACGAAGGCAGCGTGGTTTTGGTCAAAGCAAAGTTAGACAACAAAGGCCAATTGATAGAAACCGATAGACGCGACCCTCAAGGCGTTTGGTATTGGAAAAAGCCCTCAGACGACGGCTTTAAGTATATAGAGCTCAAAGGCGACGTTAGATTTAAGGACGTGGACTTCTCATATGACGGCGAAAACCTTGTCTTAAAAAATCTAAATCTTTACGCTAAGCCCGGGCAAAAGGTGGCTTTCGTGGGCGCAACAGGCGCGGGCAAAACCACGATTACCAATTTGATTAACCGCTTTTACGATATTCAAAAAGGCGAAATAACATACGACGGAATAAATATAAAAGACATCAAAAAAAGTTCGCTAAGACAATCGCTAGGAATAGTCTTACAAGACACCCATCTGTTTACAGGAACGGTTAGGGACAATATAAGATACGGCAATTTGGACGCTACCGACGAAGAAGTCGAAAACGCCGCAAAACTGGCCAACGCGCATTTCTTTATCAGCCATTTGCCTCAAGGCTACGACACCGTCTTGACTGCTGACGGCGCGAACCTCTCGCAAGGTCAAAGGCAGCTGTTATCCATAGCGCGCGCGGCCGTAGCCAATCCGCCTGTTTTAATCCTGGACGAAGCCACTAGCAGCATAGACACCCGAACCGAAAAAATTATTCAACAGGGCATGGATAAACTTATGGAAGGCAGAACGGTGTTCGTTATTGCGCATAGACTGTCCACCATTAGAAACTCTAAAGCAATTATAGTGTTAGAATACGGCGAGATTATAGAGCGCGGAGATCATGAAGAGCTAATAGATCTAAAAGGCAAATATTATCAACTATATACAGGCGCGCTGGAATTAAGCTGATTTTTGGGACTATAATAAATATAAAATCATATTATTAAATAGAGCCATTGTAACCAAAATAAGCCGCTAAATATAGCGGCTTTATTTAAATAGTGATATAATTATGTATTAAAAATAAAGGAAGTTGGAACTTAAGATGAAATTCTTAATAGCTTTTGGACTTACCTTATTGGCGGGCCTATCTACCGGAATAGGCGGCGCTTTGGCGTTTTTTACCAAAAAGACTAACACCAAATTTTTAGCCGTAAGCCTAGGCTTTTCAGCCGGCGTTATGATATATGTCTCCATGGTCGAAATTTTCGCTAAATCAAAAAACATACTAACCGCTGCTTTGGGCGAATTTGCGGGATATTGGGCGGTATTGGGCGGATTTTTTGGCGGGATAGCCTTGATCGCGATTATAGACAAAGTAATCCCCAAAGCCAAAAACCCTCACGAGATGCGAAAAATCGAGGATATGGACGCCGCTCCTTCCAATTCTCAAAAACTCTTGAGAATGGGTTTGTTCACGGCGCTTGCCATTACTATTCACAACTTCCCCGAAGGGCTTGCCACCTTTATGTCGGCCTATCAAGACCCGCGGCTCGGCGTTCCCATCGCGATTGCGATAGCCATACACAATATACCCGAAGGAATAGCCGTATCCATTCCCGTGTATTATGCCACGGGAAAGCGCGGAAAGTCCTTTTTGTATTCGGTATTGTCCGGCATATCCGAACCCTTGGGGGCTCTAATAGGATTTGGGCTGCTGCTGCCCTTTATAAATGATATTATTTTTGGAATTATCTTCGCTGCGGTAGCCGGTATTATGGTGTTTATATCCGTAGACGAATTATTGCCCAGCGCAAGAGAATACGGCGAAGCTCACCTTTCCATTTACGGACTGGTCGGGGGAATGGCGGTTATGGCTATAAGCCTGGTTCTGTTTACCTTATAAAATTTATCAGCGTATGAATAACAAAAAAGCCCTAAATTCTTAGGGCTTTTTATATTTCATTGACGACTTTTTCCTGCTTTTCCAAATCGGAGATTGTTTTTTCCGTTCTTTGAATAGTCCGCCATTTTACGTCGCCCAGCGCAATATACACCGACGGGAAGAACAACATTAAATTTAGCGGGAAAGTAAAGGTGTATATAATCTTTTTAAACGCGCTCGCTTTGATGGATTTCCATTCCAAAATGGTAACATAAACCCCAAGCAGCCACGCGGCTATATACACAAACGCAAATTGCGCTCCCATTATCATCAACGCTTGGTTAATATTAATGCCCAAATTAAAGATACCCACCAGCAAAAACGCTATATTAGAAATTACCGCCCAGCTAAACGAAACAATGGGGATGGGCAGCAAAAGAATCAACAAGTCATAAGACGCAAAAGAATGGGATATATTTTTTACATGTTTTAGCCAGAACTTAGAGCAGCATTGGTAACCGCCCTTGATCCAGCGCGCGCGCTGGTTGATTGTGTCTTTAATGGTAAACGCCTGGTCGTCGTAAAAGACCGCGCTGTCGCAATACGAAATTTTATAACCCTCTAAAACCTTGGCGTGTGAAAATTCAACGTCCTCGGTAAGAGAGTGATAAGGCCAGCCGCCCTGTTTTCTGATTATTTCGGCGTCGACATAAAAGCCCGTGCCCGCAATATATGTGCTGGTATTAAGCTTTGCCCTGGAATAATGCACAAGGCGGGTTTGCTGCAAAAACATCAAACCCGTGCCCGCGCTAAGCCAGTTATCGTAATTTTTAGGCGCGCGGTGGCTGTTTATAATCAATTCGCCGGCGTTAACCGCCTTATTCATCTCGGTTATGTAGTTATGAGACAATAAATTATCGGCGTCAAAAAAGAAATAGCCTTTGTAATTTTTATCCGAATATCTTTCATGGATTATATCAAAGATATATTGCAACGCGTAAGATTTGCCGTATTGTGCGGTATTAAATCTCTCGTAAACAATTGCGCCCGCCTCTTTAGCTACCGCAGCGGTGTCATCCGTGCAGTTATCGGCGACAACAAAGATATCTATTAATTGGGAGGGATAATCTTGTTTTTTGATGCTTTCTATGAGCTGAGCTATTACCTTTCTTTCGTTTCGAGCGCAAATAATGCAAGCGTATCTATAATTAGTTTTCGCCTCAGGATAAGTTTTGGGCTTTAACAACCCAACGAACATATAAAGTATTTGAGGAAGCCCTATCAAAACAATGGCCGCCGAAATAGCTATCGAAATGTAGAAAATTACGTTAACCAAATTCTACTCCTGTCTAGCAATTTTATCATACTTCGTTTAAAATAACAATATTTTTTTATTTTGATTTCTCTTTTATTTATGATAGGGCGTATTATTGATAATGCAAAAAGCTCTATAAATCTGCTCTAACAATATAACTCTCATTAATCTGTGGGGATAAGTCATCTTGCCAAAGCTGATGACCTTATGCGCGGATTTTTTTATCTCGTCGCTTAAGCCTATACAGGAGCCTATAATAAAAGTAATATCCGGACTGATATGAGTTTTAACAAAATCGGCGAACTCTTCGCTGGTCATCTGCGCCCCGCGCGAATCTAACGCCACGACAGTTCCTTTTAGATACGCATTTATGGATTTTGCTTCCTCGGCAAGCGCTTTTTGAATGTTTGAGTCGTTTAATTTGTATTCGGAAAGTTGAATAACCTCTATTTTAGAATACTTGGTTATTCGCTTTAGATAATCCTGCGCCGCTTGGATATAATACGGTTCCTTTTCTTTGCCCACGCAAACGACTCTTATCACCTAAAACGTTCCCCAATAAAAAGTAAGTATGGTAG
>DATCJN010000004.1:0-109690 GCA_036562755.1 Clostridia bacterium
AAATTGTTACAGGAAGCAAAATTGCGAGGCGAGGACTATATTGATTTGGTTTCAGGGGATATTCATAAGCAGATGGGCATGAAAAACAGGATGCCGCAGATATGCTATAAATGTTAATATAAGAATACCCAATAGTGTGCAAATAAGAATCCCCAAATTTTGTCACTAAAGTAATTAATTGTGATACAATAATCATCATGAAAGGATGGTTATTGAAATGACAGAAGTAATAATTGAAGAAATACAGAACCTAGAAGATTTATTAATGTTTAGTAAAGCATACAAGAAAGGTTTGATAAGATTGAACGTATCAAAATTAGCAAGACAATTACAGAAAGATAGGAAAACGATAAGAAGATATTTAAACGGTGATGTACCAAAAACAACAAGAATACGAACAAAATATTTAGATGAATACAGGGAATATATAGTTGAGGTATTAAGCGATAAATATCAAAGTTTTGATTATATAGATCATTTATTTAAATATTTAAAAAGAGAAAAACAAATTACATGTTCAAGATCAACGTTTAATCGATACATAAGAAAGGATGAAGAGTTAAATCAACTATTTAAGCGAAAGAAAACCAATAGTTTTACAGAAAGGTTTGAAACAGACCCAGGATATCAAGCGCAATTTGATATTAAGGAAAAAGTAAAATTAATAAATAAAACAGGTGAACAAATTACTACTTATATACCAACACTAACACTTTCATGGTCTAGATATAATTGCCGGTCTTTAACATTGGACACAAAAGTAGAGACGTTATTATCATTTTTAGCTGAATCATTTGAAAAAATAGGTGGTGTTCCTAAAGAGTTAGTAATAGATAACTTAAAACAATTCGTAGAGAAACCAAGATATAAAGAAGAAGAAGCAATCTTAACAAATAAATTCGCTGAATTCTGTAAGGATTATGGAATAAAAGTAAAAACATGTATACCATATAGACCACAAACAAAGGGGAAAATTGAGACACAAAATAAAATAGTTGAACAGTTAAAAAATTATAATGGGAAATATAATGATTTAATTGATATGCATGAGAAATTAGAAATAATAAATAAAGAAGATAATGAAAATATATCGCAAGCAACAAAATTTCCAAGAATCTTTTTACTTCAAAAAGAAAAAGGTGATCTTCTGCCACTCCCGAATAAAAGTATAAGACAAAAGTATCACCTAAGCTTAAATGAAGTTTACGTTACCAATGAATCACTAGTATCCTACAAATCTAATAAATATTCTGTTCCCAAGAAATTTATTGGTTTAAAAGTAGGGTTAGTAGTTAAAAGAAACGAACTTCATATATATTATAACAATAAAATCATCGTTGTACACGAAATTACTAATAATTTATTAAATATTAAGAAAGAACACAACTTAAGATACGAAAGAAACAATATTAATAACATAAAACTATCAAATGAAATAATATTAGAGGAAATGAGGAATATCAATTATGATTAATGAAGTATTAGAACAATTAGTATATTTAAAATTGAAATCAGCTTACACATACTTAAAAGAATTACACATAAATGATGAAATTAGTACTTCAGAATTAAAAGGAATATATAAAATATTAAACAAAGAAGTTATCGCAAAAGAAGAAAATAATAAACTATATAATGTCAAAGTAGCAGGCTTTCCATTTTTAAGAACAATAGAAGAATATGATTTTAGTTTTCAACCATCAGTTAAAGAAGATAAGATAAAATCAATAATCCAATCAAACTTTTATGAAGAAGCAACTAATATAGTATTTATAGGCAATCCTGGTGTAGGAAAAACACATTTAGCAGTAGCGATAGGTTATTCAGTAGCGATTAGACGTAACAGTGTTTATTTTATAAAATTTAATAAATTAATTTCAATATTAAAAAATGCTTATCAAGAAGGAACGATAGATAAAAGATTAAGACATTTTTTCAAATATAGGTTATTAATAATTGATGAAGTAGGTTTTAATGAAGTCTCGCCCCTTGAATCAAAATTATTTTTTCAACTAATTGATTTAAGATATACTAAAAAATCCACAATCTTTACTAGTAATATGACCTTTGATAAATGGCCACAAATTCTAGGTAATGATGAAATGATTACAAAAGCCATTATTGATCGAATATTGCATCATTCTTATTTATTTAATATTACTGGTCCTTCTTATAGAATTAAAGACAAACTCAAACTAAATAAAACCGAGGAATCTTAAATGCACACTTTTGTACTTTTTTAACTTGACATTTACATTTGGTATCAGTTCACTAAAAGCGGCTTTTTGAAAGAAAAACCTTATTAACATTATACTAACAACCTGTTTCAACTTAATTTTATAAAATTATGAATTACTATAGATTATTTGTAATCGTGTAATTCGTTGAGTAATCGTGTAATTCGTTGAGTAATCGTTAAATTGTAAGGTATGATTTTTCTATTTCTATCTATTTTTGTCATTATATCATCCATTTGGTGCGAATTAAATTATTTGTCTATTCTGGCAGAAAGGACAAATCACCCTATCTACCAAACAAAAAAAGGCCTGATACATATCTAGTGATATAGTAAAAATAGACAGATTAAAAAGTTTAATACAGTCTACTTTCTTGTTATATTTAGAATAGGAGGTATAAGGTACTATGAAAAAAAGAAAGCATTTCAATTGTATACTGTAGAAGAAAAACTGAAGATTGTTCAAGATCATTTGAACAACCATATTTCAATAAGAGCATGTGCAGCAAAATATCATATTGCATCTACTTCTTTAGTTATGTGGTTACGTACATATCGTGAAAAAGGGATTGAAGGATTAGAAAGTCAAATAGGTAAAAAAAGAGGGAAAGGGAAAGGACGTCCAAAAGGCACCTATAAGCCAAGAACAACAATTGAAGAACTACAAAAAGAAAACCTTAAACTAGTGATTGAAAATGAACGATTAAAAAAAGGTTATATCACGAAAGGAGTTGGTGCCAAAAAGGTGTTCATTTCTATAAACAGCAAGAATTTCAAATCGTTGAAAGACTGAGTAAAAAACATCCAATAACTTTACTGTGTCGTATTATGAATGTCAATAGATCTGGATATTACAAATGGTTAGATAGAAAAGATAATCCATCAGAAAGAGAACTTCAAAGAGCAAAAGATATCGCTATTATCAAAAAGATTAATAAGAAACATCCTTCACATGGTTATAGATGGATAAGAGCCTACGCAGAAAAGCACTACAAGGTAAAGTGGAGTAATAATCATGTGCACTTGTGTTGTAAATATGCAGGAATTATCTCCGCTGGAAAACATTATCGTTATGTGCGTCCAGGTGATGAAAGAATTAAATATAAGAATCTAGCAAATAATTCATGGAGTCAGTTAACTAGGCCATTAGAAGTCGTTGCTTTGGATATGACAACTTTCAATGTAAAAGGAAAATATTATGAACTTACATTCTACTTTGATGCATTCACTAAGGAAATACTAAGTTATAAATTATCCGGTAGACGTGGTGATAGTACTACTTATTATAATGGTTTAAAAGATGTTTTAAATGTAATTAAAAAAGAAGAGCCAACTGAACCTACAGTTTTGCACACCGATCAAGGTTCTGTTTACTCTTCAATAAGCTATAACGAGCTCATTAAAAATCATAAAATCAAACGTTCTATGAGTCGAGCGGGAACTCCCACTGATAATCCTGTCAACGAATCATTAAATGGTTGGATAAAAGAAGAATTATTCATTGACTTTAACTTAGGCGAATCCAATGATGTTCATAAATCCATAAGAAAATATGTCTATTATTACAATAATCATCGTTTTTCTTATGCATTAAAATACAAAACCCCAATTCAATTTAAAACTGAATTAGGGTATTAAAAAGTTTTGATACGTGTCCACTTTATCTTGACAAGTGCAGATTGTATCAAACCTATGCCTTCAATATGGTGCCGAAGACCGGACTCGAACCGGTACGGAGTTTTACCTCCGAAGGATTTTAAGTCCTTTGCGTCTGCCTATTTCGCCACTTCGGCAAAAAGAAATCCCTATTAATAGGGCTTATAAATTTTTTGGAGGCACCACCCAGAATCGAACTGGGGATAAAGGTTTTGCAGACCTCTGCCTTACCGCTTGGCTATGGTGCCAGATGTGGAGCGGTAGACGAGATTCGAACTCGCGACATCTGCCTTGGCAAGGCAGCACTCTACCGCTGAGCTACTACCGCATCTATTGAAAGGATTTGCTCCTTTCAGTTTTTTTAATATACCAAATTGTTTGAAAAATTGCAACAGTTTAAAACCTTAAAAATCCTTAAACTGCGCGTATTTTGACAATAAAATTTTGGTAATATTTTTATTTATATTATATTTTTCTTTCGTTATATTGTGTGTATTATTTTGCCTTGGTGGGATATACGCGCGAGCGGCTGCGCTTGCTGCGCTCGTCCAGCACCTTAAATACCGATTGAATATCCAATCCCCTGTCTTCCATAAGAACAAGAGTGTGATATATAAGATCGGCTATCTCTCCCGCCAATTCGTCGTTGTTTGCATTTTTTGCGGCAATTATAACTTCGGACGCTTCCTCGCCGATTTTTTTGCAAATTTTATCCGTTCCGTTTTCTAATAGATAGGTCGTATATGAGCCTTCTTTGGGATTCATCTTACGGTCTTTAATGCAAGCTATGTCTTTATAAATAATCTCGCTGTTAAACACCGCATCAAATTCTTCAACGGTATTAAAATAACACGAATAAGCGCCGGTGTGACAAGCGTTGCCCTTTTGTATGACTTTTAACAATACGCTGTCATAGTCGCAATCAACCATAACCGCTACGACTTCTTGATAGCAGCCGCTTGTTTCTCCCTTTAGCCAAAGCGAGTTTCTTGAGCGCGAAAAGTAATGCGCTCTTTTGGTCTTTAGAGTAAGCTCCAAAGCCTCTTTATTCATATACGCTTGCATTAATACAGCTCCCGTATATGCGTCCTGAGCAATGGCGGGAACAAGACCTTTTTCGTCAAATTTGATTTTATTAATTATATCTTTATTCATAGCCTTACGGGTATCCCTTCCTTATGCAGATAATTTTTAACTTGGTTTATTGTAAATACGCCGAAATGGAACAGCGAAGCCGCCAAAACTGCGTCGCACTTGCCTTCGGTTAACGCCTGCTTAAAATGCTCTAGCTCCCCTGCTCCGCCGCTTGCTATAACAGGCGCATTTACAGCGTCGTTTATAAGTCTTAATAATTCTATGTCATAACCTTTCTTTGTGCCGTCAGCGGCGATATTGGTAACCAACAGTTCGCCGGCGCCCATTTGAACGGCTTTTTTAGCCCATTCGATAGCATCAACCCCGGTATTTATATTGCCGCCGTTTATATATGTTTCATAAACGCCTTGCGAGTTTTTCTTTACGTCTATTGCTACGATTACGCTTTCCGAGCCAAACTTTAGCGCCGCTTGTTTTATTAAATCGGGGTTTTTAAATGCCGCCGAGTTAATGCTCACTTTGTCCGCGCCCGCGCTCATTAAAGCGATTATGTCGTCAAGTTCGCTAATTCCGCCGCCCACTATGACGGGTATAAAGACTTGGTCGGCCGCGCGCGATATGACGTCTATCATAGTTTTTCGGCCTTCAGTCGTAGCCGAGATGTCTAAAAATACTATTTCGTCGGCGTTTTCCGAGCTATAATACTTTGCTAATTCGATTGGATCGCCTGCGTCGGTAAGGTTGACAAAGTTGACTCCCTTTACTACCCTGCCGTTGTGCATATCAAGACAAGGGATAATTCTTTTGGTTTTCATAGCATTTTACTCCGTTTTATAGCTTCTTTTAAATCTATTGTGTTCTCATATAAAGATTTTCCCAAAATGACGCCGTAAATATTTGCCCGGCAAAGTTTATCTATGTCGCTCATATCTTTTGCGCCGCCGCTGGCGATAACATTAAGTCCGCAATGGTCTTGAATTTCAACAGTCTTTTGAATGTTAATCCCGCTCAAAACGCCGTCTCTTGAAATATCGGTAAACAAGACTGTTTTAACGCCCATATCGGCAAGCTCTTTGCCCATAGTTAAGACATCCTTTGGGGTAATTTCTTGCCAACCTTTTATTGCCAAAAAGCCGTCCTTGGCGTCTATTCCAACCACGATTTTGTCTTGATAGCGTTTTAGCGCTTCTTTCAAAATATTGGGCGAAGAATAAGCTATTGTGCCCAATATAACCCTGGACGCGCCCAAAACTTCTATTCTATACGCAATATCGTCCAGACTCCTGATACCGCCGCCTAGTTGAACGGGAATATTAATAGTTGAAGCGATCTTTTTTATAATTTCATAGTTAGTCTTATTAGCGCTGTCGAAAGCGGCGCTCAAATCTACTATATGTAAATATTCGGCGCCGTCTTCTTGATATTTTATAGCTTTTTCCACGGGATCGCCGTAAACGGTTTTTTGATTCGGATCGCCTTTATATAACCTTACGCATTGATTGTCCAATATGTCTATCGCGGGAAAAATAATCATTTAGTTCTCCAAGCAAGAAAAATATGCGTCTATTTTTATTCTATTACGCCCTTTGAGGATGGAATTTTATCCGAAACCGTCTTTACGGCTTCCTTTAACGCCCTTGCGACAGCCTTAAACGACGCTTCTATAATGTGGTGCGTATTTTTGCCGGCAAGCTTATTGATGTGCAAGGTCAACAAGCCGTAAGACGAAAGCGCTCTAAAAAACTCCTCGGCAAGTTCGGCGTCAAAATCGCCTATCCTGCCCTTGCAATCCAAATCGCACGCCAAAAACGGCCTTCCGCTTATGTCCAGGACGGCTCGAACCAAGGCTTCGTCCATAGGAATGGTTTTTTCGCCGTAACGGTTAATGCCCTTTTTATCTCCCAAAAGCTCGTTGATCAGCTTGCCCAACACTATACCGACATCCTCCACGGTGTGATGACCGTCGACTTTTAAGTCGCCTTTGCATTTTACCGTCAAGTCAAAACCGCCGTGCATAGCAAACAATTCAAGCATATGGTCGAAAAAACCCACTCCCGTGTCAATTTCGTATTTGCCTTCGCCGTCTAGGTTAAGGCTGATAAAGACGTCGGTTTCCTTGGTAGTTCTTTTTAACTCTCCCGATCTTTTCATATTAGTCCTCGTTTTCAAATCTTATTTTTATTGAATTGCCGTGCGCTTGCAAGCCTTCTATATCGCTTATGTTGATAATATCGTCTTTTACCTTGCCAAGTTGCTTTTCGTTGTATCGTATCAGGCTGATTTTTCTTATAAATGTTTCCGCGCTCAAAGGCGAGAAAAACTTCGCTGTGCCCGTGGTGGGCAAAACGTGGCTGGGACCGGCCAAATAATCTCCCAGAGGTTCGGGCGAATATTCGCCTATAAAGACCGCGCCCGCGTTGGAAATAAAAGGCAAATATAATTCGGGAGCGGATACCAATATCTCCAGATGTTCGGGGGCTATTTCGTTGGCTATCATAACCGCCGTCAAAATGCTTTCTACCACAAAAATGCGGCCGTTGTTTTCTATAGATTGTCTTGCTATATCTTCTCTGTCAAGTTTTTTTAGCCTGTTTTCAATTTCGACTTGGACTTTTTCAGCTAATTCTTTGCTGTCGGTAATTAAAAAGCTTGCGGCCTTAGTATCGTGTTCGGCTTGAGAGAGCATATCGCACGCTATGTAGTCCGCTCTAGCAGTTTTGTCCGCTATAATCAATATCTCGGACGGGCCCGCGAGCATATCAATGCCTACCGCGCCAAATACTTCCTTTTTAGCCAAAGTAACATATATATTACCCGGACCGGCTATAATATCCACCTTAGGAATGGACTCCGTTCCGTAAGCCAGAGCGGCTATGCTTTGCGCGCCGCCTATCTTGAATATTCTATCAACTCCGCACTCTGCGGCCGCCACTAAGGTTAAGGGATTGATTTTTTCTTTTGCGGGCGTAACCATTATGATTTGACGCACGCCCGCGGCAACCGCCGGAATGGCGGTCATCAACACCGACGAAGGATATGCCGCCGTGCCGCCGGGAACATATATACCCGCCTTTTCGATGGGTCTAACGGCGTAGCCGCGGTCTTTTAGGTATTCGCCTTTAACCGCCTTTTTTATAAGGTCTTCTTGGTAGCTTGAAATGTTTTCTATTGCCAGTCTTAAAGAAGCCAGCGTCTTGCCGTCGACTTGGTTATAAGCCTCGGCTATTTCGGATTCGGTGACTTCTACATTGGACTGGTCTATATCCACGCCGTCAAATTCTTTGGTGTATTTAAAAAGCGCTTTATCGCCGTTTATTCTGACATCTTCAACTATGGCGCGAACTTTTTGGGCTATTTCGCCACCTAAAATCAGTTCTCGCGATTTTTTGATTTCGTCTAACTCGCTCTTAAAATCAGTCACAATCTTAATCATACCAATCTCTCCAAAGATTTTATTATCGGATTTATGATATCATATTTTGTTTTAAAACTCACTTTATTGGCAATCAGTCTTGCGGATATGTCTGCCACTTCCTCCAGCACTTGAAGGCCGTTGGATCTTAAAGTCGTACCGCTTTCCACTATGTCCAATATTACGTCGCTCAAATCCGTAATCGGCGCCAGTTCTACCGAGCCTTTGAGTTCAATTATATCTGGGAAGATGAACTTGCTCTCAAAATATTTTCTGGCTATATTGGGATATTTGGTGGCCACCCTCAATGTATGAACGTTTTTCATAACTTGGGGGCATTTGCCGGCTATGCATAATCTGCATTTGCCTATATTCAGATCCAAAATCTCGTAAATATCCTTGCTCTCTTCCATTATGGTGTCTTTGCCGGCTATGCCTATATCCGCCGTACCGCGTTCCACATAGGTGGGCACGTCAGCCGGCTTAACATATAAAAACCTATATTCGTTATTCTTATCAAACGCTATAAGTTTTCTGTCGTCCAACTCCTCGGGCAAAGAGATTCCGCACTTTTCTATTAATTCAAGCGACTTCTGGGCAAGTCTGCCTTTGGGCAACGCAATAGTAAGCTTGGTCATAACGCGCCTTCCTTTACGCCGTCTTTTGAGATAATAATATAATTTTTAATATTTCTGTCTTTGCAGTATTGCTTTAACTCGGCTTCGCCGGTACCAAACGCTCTTTCTACCCAATAGCCTTTTGATTTATAATCTTTAACAATCTTAAATGCTTGGGCTTCGCTACCGTCTATAACCATATACGCGTAGTCGGATGATTTTGGAGGGTTAAAGCCTTTTGTCCTTTCTATTGCCGTCATCAGTCTTTTTATGCCGATAGAGAAGCCTACCGAGGGGTTATCCGCGCCGAAATAAGCGCTCAATTTATCGTATCTGCCGCCCTCTAAAATGGCCGCGCCTACGCCGTCTGTCATTCCCCTAAAAATAATACCCGAATAGTAGCTTAGATGCGGCAGCATCCCCAAATCGATAGAAATATATTTTGAATATCCGTAAGCGTTTAATAATTCAAAGATTTCCTGAATATTTTTTAAAGCGTTATCGGATTGGGGATTATCTGAAATCTCTTGGGCTATCTGCAAAACTTCCGCGCCGCCAAAGAGTTTTGGAATCATTAGAATATTTTGCAAGACATTATCGGGCAGATTTTTGGTTTGTAAAATATTCTTAACTCCAACCAAATCTTTATTGTTAATCCTTTCTCTGACTTTTTCTATGGTTTCTTCGTCCAGGCCGCAAGAATTTATAATGCCCAAAAAATAATCCACTTGGCCTATATCTATTTTAAAGTTATCAAGACCGCACGCCAAAAGGCATTCTACAGCCATCGCTAAAACTTCGGCGTCCGCGACGCTGCCTTTTGCGCCGATTAATTCAACGCCTGCTTGAGCGAATTCCCTTGTGCGCGAAGTTTGAGTTTGGACATTGGAAAACTCATAAGAGTTTAATATATAAAACAGCCTATTGATGCCTTGAGGCAGTTTGGTGGCGGCAATTCGGGATATTTGCAAAGTAGGATCGGCTCTTAGCGCAAGAATCCGTCCGTCAAAGTCCATAAATTTAAAGACTTTTTCGGGTTTTGAGTTGAGATAATTAAAGGTATCCAAATACTCAAAATCAGGCGGCTCAATTTTTTTGTAGCCGCTGGCAAGAAGCGTTTCCGCTATTTTTTGCTCCAGAACTGTTTTTATAAAACATTCCTCGGGCAAATAATCCTGCACGCCTATGGGCAATATAGTTTTCTTATACGGCATTTTGATTCCCTTATAACTTACTTTAGCACGCTAATGCATTAATGTAATGAATATTATATATTAATATATGTTTAATGTCAAACCAAATATAAGGGTTTTGTATCAAATATTATAAAAAAATAAAAATATATCAATTTAACGTAACGTTTTCTAAAATGTCTTTATATCGGCGGCTTGAAAGTTCTATCAGCTTAAGTATTTCGTCCCTGTTGTCTTGTTGTAAGATTTTTGAGGACAGCTCCTTAGCTATGTTTATCCATTCGGGCTTTAAAGTTAAATTATTAAAAACGCCCGCGAGCCCGTGCTGTCGAACGCCCAAAAAATCGCCCACCCCTCGAGTGTTCATGTCGTATTCGGCCAAATAAAACCCGTCGTTATTATTTTTAAAAACCGTAAGCCTTTCGATAGAATCAGCGTTTTGGGTATTGGTAACCAAAAAACAATAGCCTTTTATTTGTCCTCGTCCTACTCTGCCCCTTAACTGATGTAATTGGGATAGTCCGAATTTATGCGCGTCAAATATGACCATTATCGCCGCGCTGGGAATGTCTATGCCGACTTCTATTACCGTCGTGGATATTAAAACATCAATTTTGCGGTCTTTAAAAGCTTGCATTATTTTGTCTTTTTGGTTTTCTTTTAATTTTCCATGAATGTAGCCTACTTTGACGCCTTTTAATTTTTGCTTTAAATCCTTATACAGCGATTGAACGGAAACATCGTCGTATTCCTGCGCTTCTATTTTGGGCGCGACAATGTATGTTTGAATACCAGCTTTGGCTTGATTTATTATGTATTGGAACATATCTTGAAGCTTGGAACTGGGAACAAAACTGGTAACAGCGCCGGCTTTTTGCTTTGGATTGGTTCTGATTTGGCTAATGTCCAAATCTCCGTATAAGACTAATGACAGCGTCCTTGGAATAGGAGTAGCCGACAAGAGCAAAATGTCCATTGTTTTGCCCTTATCTTCCAACGCTTTTCTTTGGGACACTCCAAAGCGTTGCTGCTCGTCTATGACGGCAAGGGCGGGATTTTTAAAAATTACGCCCTCTTGAAAAAGGCTGTGCGTGCCGACTATTATTTGGGCGGTTGTCCTAATCTGCTCAAGCGCCTGTTCTCTTTCTTTGGAATTAACGCCCGAGGATAAAAATACTATGTTAAGCTCCGGGAATAAGGATTTTAAATTAGCAAAATGCTGGCGAGCCAAAATCTCGGTGGGCGCCATCAATATGCCTTGATAGCCGTTTAGAACGGCAAAATACAGCGCCAAAAACGCGACTATGCTCTTGCCCGAGCCTACATCGCCTTGGATAAGTCTATTCATAGTTTGAGGACGCAATAGATCGCAATATATCTCGTCCAATGTCGTTTTTTGGTCCTGAGTCAATTCAAACGGCAATTGCTTTATTTTTTGCTCTATTTTCTCGCGAACGTCCGTATATTGAAAAGCCCTGATTTTAGCGTCAAAATTCTTTTTCATCCAAAAGACAGTCAGCGCTTTGGTCAGTTCTTCAATCGCCACCGTTTTTGCGGCGGTTTGCTGCTCGACTAAATCTCTTGGGAAATGCATTAAATAATAGGCTTGCTTTAAATCTATCAAACGTAGGTTTTGGCGGTCTTGTTCGGATAATATTGATTGAATTTCCAACTTTTGCAACGCTGTAGTAATCGCCTGCCTTAAGGCGTTTCCGGGAACGCCTTTTATAGTGTTATAAATAGTGATTATTCCTGTCAGCTGTTTGGGAGCCTGGGCGCTTTCCATTACAGGATTTAAGACTACGAGCGTTTTGCCTTGGGAAACCTGTCCGAAAATCAGATATTCTTCTTGTTTTATGGTTTTGGATAAATAAGGACGATTATAATATATGACTTTAAAGTTTGTCCCTGACAAAGAGCACCTGCAAGGTATAACCGTATAATTAAAGCCTTTTCGGGGATATTTTGTTGAAGGTATGTCTGTTACTTTAGCTTTCAATAGGGCGTATTCGCCGTCTTCGCAAGCGTCGGCATAAGTCAATTGGGTGTCAAAATATTTTTTCGGAAAAAAGGCGCAAAGGTCTTTTAAGTCATAAATACCTGCGTCGTTTAAAATTTTTAACCTTTTTTCGCCAAGCCCTTTAAAATTAATGTTCATATCCTAAATGACATAAAACAGTATTGAAAAAAATTGAAGTATGCTGCCGCCCAGCACAAATAAATGCCAAATAGAGTGAATATATTTTAGCTTGAATTTTTTTCCTAACACATAAAGAACTGCGCCCAGAGTATATAAAACGCCGCCTAAGATAAGTAATATTAATCCCGCTAATTCGATATTGCTATTGAATAAGGGCACTATAGCAATTACAATGCACCAGCCCATAACCAAATAGCATATGAGATTGATTTTTTCGTATTTTTTTAGGTTAATAGCATTTAAAACAATAGATAAAATAGCCGCGCCCCATACTACGCCGAATATGGCCCAACCCCAACCGTTGCTGTAGTTCCTTAAAGTAACCAAAGTATAAGGCGTATATGTCCCCGCAATTAACAAGCTTACGGAGCAATGGTCGATTATTCTAAATACTTTTTTTGCGGTTCCTTTGGGCAGCGCGTGATATAAAGTAGACATCGTATATAAAATTATCAGCGTGGCGCCGTAAATGGAACAGCTAACAACTTTCCATGCCTTTTGGTCTTTAGAGAGAGCAGAAAATACTACGCTTAATACCAGCGCGGCGACCGACAGCGCGGCGCCCACGCAATGTCCTACCCAGCTGAATATTTCCTCGCCCTTTGTGTAATTAGGCAAGGTTACTTTTGGTTTTTTGATTTGGTCCTGCATATTATTCTCCTTTAACTATTGGTAGGTTAGTATAAGATGTAGCGACCAAATCAACATCTTCATAAATATTTTTATAAACAATATCGCCGATCGCTACGGGCGCTTGAATTTCTATTTTGGAAATTTTTTCGAGAATTCTTTTTACTTCTTCTTTTGGAATAGGCGCGCTTGTCTTAACCGGAAGGACGGGTTTGTCGCCGCCTATGACCTTTACAAGCGATGTTATAGTCCGTTTTGGCGCAATATATTCTTGAGTGGCGAATTCTTTGCCTTTTGCGCAATTATTGCCGGTGACAATAATCTCATCGTTTTGCTTTACAACGCTGAGTTTACAGCTCATCGGGCATTTTATGCATACAAAATGGCTCATACTCTTACCCCGCAATATACCTCTATATCGTCGTCTATGTCTTTGCCGTTTAGGATAATAGGCTGCATTTCTCCGTGTATTAAGATGTTGTAGTTTTTGCGATATATTTCCCGATCGCCGCATTTGACGCTGATATAAGCGGGTTTTACGGCTTGCTTTACCCTAATATAAAGTTTAACGGGCTCGGTAGTCTTTTGGATTATGCAAGGCATTGTATATTTTGTAAAGCCCGCGCTTTTGACAGCAAACTTCTGCTTATTGTGATAAAAGCCCGCCATGGCGTAACGGGCGGCGCCCATGCCCGCCATCTTAGCTTCGTCTGTTACTTGATCGGCCAAATCGTGCACATACAAAACATTGCCGCAAGCGAACATGCCTTTAACAGAGGTTTGGCAATATTGGTCTGTAACCGCGCCGCCGCTGGCAAAGTTAAGCTCTACGCCCGCGTTTTTTGCAATCTCGTTTTCGGGGACCAGTCCTGCAGCTAAAACCAATGTATCGCACTCTACAATCCTGGCTTTGCTTAAATCTATATTGCCCTCTTGGTCAACAGGCGCGATTTTTACCGCTTCCAATCTTTCTTTGCCTAATACTTCTATTACCTTTGTATTAAGCAGCATAGGAATATTAAGGTCGTTAATGCACTCGGCGACGTTTCGAGACAGTCCCATATAATACGATCTGGATTCTACTACCATTTTTACATTGGCTTTTTCATAGGTAAAACGCCTAGCCATAATTAAACCTAAATCGTATGTGCCCATTATCACTATGTCTTTGCCGACCAGCTTTCCATAAAGCTTTAAAAGTCTTTGTGCGGTTCCCGCAGTAAATATTCCGCTGGGACGGGTTCCGCCTATATCCAAAGCGCCCCTAGGCTTTTCTCTGCAGCCCATTGCCAACACTATCGCGCCCGCCTGAATTTCAACCAGACCTAGCTTTTGACTTATGGCGGTAACTAAAAGACTATTGTCTATACTGAGAACATAGGTCTCGGTAAGCACTTCAATATCGCCGGGAATGTCCTGCGCTATTTTTTGAGCGTATTCGGGGCCTGTAAGTTCTTCTTTAAATAGTTTTAATCCAAATCCGACATGGATACATTGATTTAAAATTCCGCCAAGCTCTTTTTCGCGCTCTATTATTATAACTTTTTTTGCGCCGTAACATTTAGCTTCTTTTGCGGCTTCAATTCCGGCGGGACCTCCGCCTATTACGCAAACGTCAGCCCTTCTTATCATGGTTCTCACCTCGGATATTGCCCGCAATTATATACGAATTGCCGCCGAATTTGGTAATTTTTTCCATTTTGACGCCTAATTCCCGCGACATAATCTCTAATATCTTGGGAGTGCAAAACGAGCCTTGGCACCTGCCCATAGTGGCTCTAGTGCGTCTCTTTACCCCGTCTATAGTCGTCGCGCCGCGTTTTATAGCCTCAACTATCTCCGCCTCGGTAATTACTTCGCAACGACAAATTACGTTGGAGTATCTTATATCTTTTTTGATTAATTCTATCTTTTCTTGGTTTGAAGCGTCTTTGAAGTTTATAATTCTTCGCCTTTTTGTTACAAACGATTGCTTTTTCTTAAAATCATATTTTGAGCATATTTCGCCGGATAAGTAAGAAGCAATCGCGGGCGCGCTGGTAAGCCCCGGAGAACAGATTCCCGCGGCATTGAAAAAGTTAGGCATAGATTCGCCAATAACAAAATCCTGAACGCTTGGTATTGCCCTTAGTCCCGAGAACGTACTGATCTGCCTATTATAAGGCAAGTCTTTTAGGGTTTTTTCCGCGGCAGTTCTTATAGCTTCCATGCCCTCAAGCGTAACCGACTTGTCCGATTTATCCGAAATGTCTTGAGCTGACGGGCCAATGAAAAAGTTGCCGTCGACCGTAGGCGAAACCAATACGCCCTTGCCCATTTTAGTGGGAACTTGGAATATAGGGCGGTTTACGGGCGATGGACGGTCAAAAATTATGTATTCGCCTCTGCGCGCGCTTATGGTAAAACTATTGTCGCCTACCATTGACGCTATTTTATCAGCATATACTCCGGCGCAATTTATCACTATTTTCGCTTTTATCTTATCGCCTTTTGAAGAGTAGATTTCAAAATAATTATCTTCTTGATTGTTAATTGTCTTTATATCTTCTACATTAAATTCAAAAAAATATTCGGCGCCGTTGGCTTTGGATATTTCCATCAGCGCGACATTTAATTCGTAAGGATTGATTATTCCCGCAGTGGGCGTCCACAGCGCCGCAATAACGCCCGGATTGATTTTAGGTTCCAGTTTATAAACCTTGTCGCTTTTTATGATCTTGATTTCTTTTAGACCGTTATTAAGACCGCGCGTTTTTAAAATTTCAAGTTTATTTATTTCTTCTTGAGAAAAAGCCAAAACTAAAGAGCCGCAACGCTTATATGGAACGTCTAAGTCTTGACATATATCGTCAAACATCTCGTTGCCCAAAATATTAAAGCGCGCCATCAATGTTCCCGTTTCGCAATCGTGCCCGGCATGCAAAATACCGCTGTTTGCGCCTGTGGCCGCCATAGCGACATCTATATTGGCTTCTAAAACTGCAAGTTTTATATCATATTCGGCTAATTCTTTGGCTATCGAACATCCGATAACGCCAGCGCCGATTATCGCGACATCATACATATAACACCCATGCATCTAGATAATTAATTACATTATAACACAGCTTATAATGCTAGTCTAAACAATTCAAAATTTTTTTATCAAAACAAAAAGGGCTGTCATATTAACAGCCCTTTTATTTTAATAAGATTTGTTATTATTTCTTTTCTTTAATATTTCTAAATCTAAAGAAGTAAATACCAACGCCAATAATCAGGACAATAGCAGTAATAATCAATACGGTGGAAAGCAATTGATAGTTGAAAGGTTTCTTGCCTTCGCCGGTTACGGTTATTGTAAATTCTTTAGTATAAACATTGCCTGCTTCGTCCTTGATTGTATATGTCAATGTGTAGGTGCCGGCATCTCTCAAGGTGTAGTATTCTTTATTGCTGTCGTCCGTCTCTACGGAGATTGCGTTGCCGTTAGGTCCGTACAATGTTCTTGTGATAACTAATTTATCGGATTCGGTAACATTGTCGGAAACGTTGGTTTTTTCAAGTTCTTTAGCGTATAGTTTATCGTTTTGTTTATATTTGGTCACTTCGGGCGTAATCTTGGAAACGTCCACAATCGTAGGCTTAATTAAGTCGCCGCATTTAATGGTTATCGAGTAAGTAGCCGTATTGGACGAATCGTTAACGGTATAGGTTATGGTGTAAGTTCCGTCTACTCTAGGAACGAAGCCGTCTTTACCGTTTCTTGTTTCAATGTGAACGATTTCGCCGTTGTTGTCGACAACCTTAACGCTATATTCTTTTAAAGCGCCCTTGTCAACAACAGACACTTCGGGAATTTCTACAAACGCGTCTGCGTTATCTTCTGCGTCATATTTAGCGACGTAAGAAGGAACTTCGCCTAATAGCTTGAACTCAGGTTTCTCGCTGTCTATGCAAGTTACGGTTACGCTGGTTTCTTTTATGCCGTTTTCTCTATATAGAATGATAGTATATTGTCCAACAGCCTTAGGAGTAAAGACATTACCTTTTAATTCATATGCAGGTCCTACGATTTCTCTTGAACCAAGGTCTTTGCCATCGGCGTCTTTCAAAGGCAATGCGTAAGGTTCGCCAAGCTCTAATTCGGTAGGAATTGTGGTGTTGTATGAGAGCGCGGAAACTGCTCCGTTGCCAACAAAGCTATTAGAAGAAACATCATTCTTCTTGGTTACATTAAATGTTACGGTAGCGAAGGTAGATGCGCCGCTCATATTAAACGCTCTTATAGTCAAAGAGTGTTTGCCTTCTTTATTAACTTCAAATGAGATTTGTTCTAAGACAAGGTTATACTTGTTTTCGGATTGATCGAAGAAAACCTTGCTCTTTACGGCAGTATTAAGTCTTTGACCTAAACCTTCGTATGTGGTATCGCCTACGGTCTTGGTTCCAGGTCCGCGAACAATTACTTCATAACCGATAAAGTCATATTGGCTTGTCGCGGATTGAATAACAATATTCGAAACCGTAACCTTTTTAGAATCTTTATCGTTGAAATAAATCGTTCTTTGAACTAGCTGACCTTCGTCGTCGCGAACAAATAACGAAGTAGTATCAGGATTGTTTTTGTCTACCCATTCTAATCCCGATTTGAAGGTAGGCGCTTCGGTGTCGATATCTTCGGAATAAACATTGATAGTATATACGACAGAATCAACTTCGTTGTCGTGTTCATCCAAAACCTTATTGCCAACGCTGTCTTTTGCTTCGACAGTAATTCTAATATAGCCTTCTTCTTCGGGTATATAGTAATTTTTGTTGTTAAAATCAAATTCGGTTGCGTTATCTTCGCTGTCAACAAACTCGTAGGTCTTCTTTACAATAACCTTAGTAGCTTCGGATTTCTCGTCGGAAGGATCAACAGCCGTTATAACGGGTTCTATAAACTTCTCGCCAACCATAACATATGCGGGAATATTGGTGGTTTGAAGTATAGGATTGTTGATATCTTTTAATTCATCTACGATATTAACAGTTTTCACTCTATAGCTAGCGTTCTTTAATTTGCCGTTAGCGTCCTTATCTCTAGCTGTAAAGGTTAGAGTGTATTGGCCTGTCTTTTTGGTCAAAACGTTAAAGTCTAGATAATAGTTTTCATCGTCTTGGGCTATGAAACCGTCTTTAAATAGAGAAGGTTGTGTTGTCTCTTTAGAATCGTAAATAAATTCGCCAGAAGAATTTTTAACTGAGAAATAAAGAGCGATTTCATTTGCAGGCGTTACGTTGTCCCATACTTCAGGCTTGGGAACAGTTAGTAAACGCTCAGCGCCTTCTAGTCTTCCTTTAGCATTAGTTATATTAATAGCCCATTTATCAGGAACTAAATCTTCGTCCCATTCGATAGTAGGAGCTTTTGTATCAGATACGTTAATTACATATGTCAATTTATTAGCGACATTGCCGCTATCGTCAACAGCGCTGTATTCTACATTGTAAGGTCCGGACTTCCAAGGATAGAACGACATGTTCTTGTCGTTATCAAATACTACCTTTTCGGTGCCCAATACTAAGTTTTTAGGATCGGAATCGTCAACCTTAACAACATCGTTGCCGTCGCTGTCTTTAACTGTAACGGTGATTTTTACGTTTTCGTCTTTATTGTCTTTTGCGGTAGCTTTCGGCAAAGTGAGTTTTACTCTTTGAGCTGCCGAGCTAGGAACGCCGGTTACAGACAAAGTCGGCTTTTCTTTGTCTTCAAAACCTTCTTGAACATGGACAATAAAGTCCGTTGTCTTTACGACTGCGTTGCCTTGAGCGGTAGCTTTATATCTTACGATATAGCTGCCGGAAGTTTGGGTCTTGTCGGCGCTATATACATAATAATCGCCGTCAGTTTGAGTCAATGTGGTTATATTGCCCTCAGGATCGGTTACGGAATAAGCTATAGTATAATTTAGCGCATCCGTTTTTTCTTGGTCGATATTGCCGTCTTCATCATAAACAACCATTGAAGCCTTGGGCACTTTGATAGCCGTGTTGGGAGCTATGTATGTAGGAATTTCCGCTCCGTTAAAAGGAATATAAATAACGGCGTCGTCAACTGTTACATTGATCTTAAAACCTTCATAGAAAACGCCGTTTGTGCCGTAAATATTTACGGTATAGTTACCCGCCTTGCTAGGTATGAACTTTTTATTGCTTAGAGTGATTTCGTTATCCAAAGGGTCTAATACGGTTACAACGCAATTTTGTAATCCACCCAAATCAATTTCTTGGCCTATAACGCCTTCTTTGGGCAGCTTTCCTATGGTAACGGGCTGGATTGTGCCGGTATCAGCAGCCAAAACCGTCATCAAATTTCCCGATAAAAGCGTCAAACTCATTATCAATATCAAGAATGATATAATAAGTCTGCGAATTTTTTTCATGTTGTGTTTCTCCTTATTACAGCCAAAGCATCTTTTAGGTTTAACAGATAAAATATACATTAATATTAACTATTTGTCAAACTAAAACTTAAAACTTGTCCATATTTTGCCAAAATCTGTAAGACAAGTTTTACCTTTTTATTATTTTACTTTTTTGGCAAATTATGTAAAACATTAATCTAATACTCTTATAACGCTCTCAATACTGTCTACGTCTTTTAGTTCTTTTAACTCTTTGAGCGCCTTTTTCATACATAATTCCGAAGTCTTGTGCGTCAAGAAAACCACTCTGGCAAATTCGTTGTTCTTGCCCTTTTGAATGACGCTATCAATACTTACATTGTTGTTGCCCAAGACTGCCGCGGTTTGAGCCAAAACGCCCGGCTTATCCGCGCAGTTTAGCACCATATAATATTTTGATTGAAAATCGCTTACGAGTTTGATATTGTCCAATTTTTCAAACTGGATATAACGAGGCTTATCTAAATGAGCGCAATAAATAATATCGCTTACTATCGCGCTTCCCGTAGGCAAGTCGCCCGCGCCTCGACCGTAAAGCATTACTTCCCCTACATAATTGCCTATCAAATACGCAGCGTTAAAGGAATCTCTGACATTGGCCAAAGGGTGCTTTTCGGGAACAAAGGTAGGATGAACGCGGACTTCCAAAGAGCCGTTATACATCCTGCCTATAGCCAGCAATTTGATTTTGTAACCCAGCTCTTTGCCGCTTTCTATATCCGTTTTAGTAATCTTGGTAATGCCTTCTCTATATATACTCTCTAGAGGTATTTGCTTTCTAAACGCGAGCGAAGACAAGATCTTGAGTTTATACATAGCGTCATAGCCTTCAACGTCGCTGGTGGGATTGGCTTCCGCATAACCCAGCTTTTGGGCCTCGCGCAACGCGTCCTCGTAGCTCATGTTTTCTTCGCTCATCTTTGTCAATATGTAATTGGTCGTGCCGTTAAATATTCCCGCTATTTCGGTAATATTATTAGCCTGCATACCCTCCACAAGCGATCTAATAATAGGAATGCCGCCTAGGCAGCTAGCCTCAAAATACAAACCTGTATTATGCTTTTGGGCGATTTCTTCAAGTTCTTCCCAATGCTTTGAAACAAGCTCTTTGTTGGCGGTCACAACGTTTTTACCCGCAGACAGACATTTGATAATAAAAGTTTTGGCGGGTTCTATTCCGCCTATTACTTCTACTACTATGTCAATATCGGAGTTAGATGTAATCTCGTCAATGCTGGTAGCAACTTTTTCTTGAGGAACGCCTTTTTTTAACGCTATCTCCTTAGATCTTTCCAAAACCTTAACCACCTGCAAGTCCAGGTTTTCTTTTCGCATAATGCTTTCGCGGTTTTGGGTAATAATTTGATACGTTCCGCCGCCTACCGTTCCCAGTCCTAAAATGCCTATGCCGACTTTTTTCATATATATCTCCTTAATTGTTAGGAAAGTTCATCTGATAGATGTAATTAAGCCCTTTTAGCGACAACCTTCTATCTATGCGGTCTATTATATTAGTGCCTTTATTTACATACTCGCTTAATCCGCCTGTGGCTATCACTTTGGCGTCTTCCAGACCTTGTTCTTCTCTTATCTTTTTGACTATATGCTCAAGCATGCCTATAAACCCGTAGAAGATTCCCGCCTGCATGTTGGTTACGGTGCTTTTGCCTATGACGCTCTTAGGGGTAACCAATTCAATCTTAGGTAACTTTGCCGCGCTGGCGGCCAAACTTTCAAGAGAGGTTTTTATTCCGGGGCAAATCAAGCCGCCCAAAAATTCGTTATCCCTTCCTACAATATTTATAGTAGTGGCTGTGCCAAAATCCACTACAATTAAGGGCTTACCGTATTCTTTCATTGCCGCAACGCAAACGGCAATTCGGTCGCTGCCTACTTCTTTTGGATTATCGTATTTTATATTTAGCCCTGTCTTTACTCCGGCTCCCAGCACCAAAGGCGTTATGCCGAAATAAAATTCGCACATATGCTCAAATGTATAATTAAGGTCAGGTATAACGCTGGAAATAATTATTCCGTTAATGTCTTTTTTGGAAAGCTTGTGTATTTCTATTAGATTGGTTACTAGCAGGCCGTATTCGTCGGACGTGCGGCGATAATGGGTAGCTATCCTACCGCTAGCTATCAAAAAATTATCCTTAAAAATGCCTAACTTAATATTCGTGTTTCCTATGTCGATAACTAAAACCATTGAATACCTTCTTTTGTTAATATTCTAAATTCAAAAATCTATTTCTATCCGCTTTTTTTAAGGCCAATATAATAGCGGGAGTTGTTACTATTGCCACGCCTAATTCTATTGCGCCGGCTAGTATCATTTCGCCTATTGCCAAAGGCATTGTGACATCCCTTGCGGAAAAGTCCATAGCGAACAAAGCGAAAGAACCTACCACCAATACCGTGTTTGTCAATGTGGCCGCGGCTCCTACGACGCTATAAGGCAGGATTTCGCGCAAGAAAAAGTTCTGGCTGTTTTTTGTTAGTTTTTTCAATAATACTTTTGCGCCATATGCCGCAGGCCCTACGAATAATCTGGGTATTATGGCAATCAGCGGATATTTTCTAAACGCTAGTGCCACGAAGCTGGCCGAAAACATAGGCAAAAAGAAAGCGTAAAGTATAGATATGATTCCAAAGGCTGCGCTAATGTATATTGACGCCTTAAAGTCCATGCAGATTACCATTATTATTAATGGAATCAAAAACACATAAGGCAAAAATAAGAATCCCGCAAGCAACGCGGTAAACATTGAGTATAAAACAATGTCTGCTGAAAAAGTTCTTCTCATAAATACCTCCGTTTTGGCTCTAATAAATAGATGCCATACTTATTAATAGTTTTACGGTTTAGTGATACCCTAAAAACGATAGGTGTATCCTTTTATTGCATAATTATATCAAAATAGCGATTTATATACAACCTAAAGTAATACGCGACACAAGATATTTTGGCTATAAATAAAAAAAGCAGGGATAATTATCCCTGCTTTTTTGGGCAGTCATCTTTTGTATGTATCAAGATTTGCCCGTTCACTTAAAGGAGCGCTTTTTTAGCATTTCTTGCCGCAGCCGCATAAGCATTGCAAAATAATAATTATGAAAATTAATTCACAGATGTCTATACCGCATCCGCATTTGTCTTTGCCTTTGCCGCCGCACAAGCACAATAGCAATAAGAGGCAGAAGATGTCATCGCAGCCACAGAAACCACCGAAGCCGCCGCATCCGCATCCGCCATAGCCTCCGCCATAATCGCCAAAACTCATTGATGATCCTCCTTGTTTTTTATAAAATAGCGTTTTTTGCGCTTCTAATTCCATTATATTCCGACAAAATGATTGTGTTCATAAGCGCCAAAATTTTTAAAGGCTTTTAGAAAAACGCTTGACATAAAAATATATAGACAATAGACTAAAAATAATTATTTTTTTGGAGTGATTGATATGAACAGCGCTGTAACTATGGACAAGATTGTAGCCCTTTGCAAAAATAGAGGTTTTATCTTCCCCGGAAGCGAAATATACGGCGGTTTGGCTAATACTTGGGATTACGGCCCTTTGGGCGTAGAACTAAAAAACAACGTAAAAAGAGCTTGGTGGAAAAAGTTTGTGCAAGAATCGCCTTATAACACCGGCGTGGACTGCGCTATCTTGATGAATCCGTTGACTTGGGAAGCAAGCGGACACTTGAGCAACTTTACGGATCCTTTAATGGACTGCAAGGTTTGCCGCACAAGACACCGCGCCGACCAATTAATAGAAAATTGGGCTCAAAAGCACAACAAGAATATATCCGTTATTGGAATGACTGACGAACAATTGGGTCAAACGGTTATAGATAATAAAATTCCCTGCCCTGCGTGCGGTAACTCCAATTTTACGCCCGTTAGAAAGTTTAATATGATGTTTAAGACTTTCCAAGGCGTAACCGAGGACACCCAAAATACTATTTATTTAAGACCCGAAACCGCGCAAGGCATTTTTGTTAACTTTAAGAACGTTTTGAGAACTTCTAGGGCTAAAATTCCTTTTGGAATCGCCCAAATAGGAAAATCCTTTAGAAATGAAATAACCCCCGGTAACTTCATATTCAGAACCAGGGAATTCGAGCAGATGGAATTAGAGTTTTTCTGCAAGCCCGGAACGGACTTGGAATGGTTTGCGTATTGGAAAAACTTCTGTTACGAATGGCTGACGGGACTAAACCTAAAACCCGAAAACTTAAGAATGCGCGACCACGCCAAAGAAGAGCTTTCGCATTACTCGGCCGCAACGACCGACTTTGAATATAAGTTCCCGTTCGGTTGGGGCGAATTATGGGGCATCGCGGACAGAACAGACTTCGACTTAAAGAGCCATCAGGAAAAGTCCAAAGAGAGTATGGAATATCTTGATCCCGTTACCAACGAAAAATATATACCTTATTGTATAGAGCCGTCCGTGGGCGTTGACAGAGTGCTGCTTGCCTTCTTGTGCGACTCCTACAACGAAGAAACGCTAGAAAACGGCGAAACCAGAGTTGTTCTAAAACTTCACCCCGCCCTTGCGCCTATTAAAGTCGCGGTATTGCCGCTTCAGAAAAAGCTGTCGGATAAAGCTGAAGAAGTTTACCGCAATCTATGCAAGAAGTTCCGAGCCGAATACGACGAAACGGGCAGCATAGGCAAACGCTATCGCCGCCAAGACGAAATAGGCACGCCCTATTGCGTAACGATTGACTTTGAGACGCTGGAAAACGATACCGTGACGGTTAGAGACCGCGACACTATGCAGCAGATAAGACTAAAGATAGACGAGCTTGAGAATTTTATAGCTAAAGGAATTGAATATTAAAATAAAAGACCGCCTCAAATGGCGGTCTTTTTTTTAACTGCGATATTAATCGTTTTTTAAACACGGGTGGAGATATTGGCCGTGGTATTTTGTCTTTTCGCCGTATTGAATTGCGAAATTTGGGCATCTATGCAAACAGCCTAGGCATATAGAGCATTTTTCTTTTATCCAAACAGGGCGATTATCTTGAATTTGAATAGCTTCTTCGGGGCATTTTTGCGCGCATAAGCCGCATCCTACGCAAGAATCTAATACTACGAAGTTTTGCGTCTTTCTGCTTTTTTCATATGTTTTGCGCCAGATATTAATGACAAACATAGGAATAGGTAATCTCGCGTAAAAACCTCGAACATGATTTTTAATCTTTGGAAGTATTGCTTCAATATGTTTATCAGCTTTTTTGAGGATTTTGTCTATTCTTTTTTTGTTATTAACGCTAAATATTACCGTCCAATTATCGGGCATTTTGACAGAAAAGCCGGCTGAAAGTTCTAAACCTAATTTTTTTATATGCCGTTGGAAAAAAGTATATGCTCCGCCTGAAACGGCACCGCAAGTCGCGACAAAATAAACATAAGTAGGATTGTTAAACTTCAATTTCAATTTGTCTAAAAAATCTTCTACGACTGCGGGAAGCCCGCCGAAATACACGGGCGAAACAAGACCCACTGATTCGCCTTCTTTTAGGTCAAAAGAAAATTCCTGCCTTTTTAAGCAATCCGAGATTGAAACAAGGCGATCTTGAGTAAAGTCCGCTATGCGCGAAGCGACATATTTGCTGTTTCCCGTGGCTGAAAAATAAAAGACCATAAAATACTCTCCTTTTATATTCTAGCCCTTAGGCGACATATATTATCTATTCGCCTCGGTTGTCAAAAAAATCTTTTCCGCAATCCTTTCCTTTAGCTTATCCACACCCTGACCGGTCAGCGCCGAGATAAACACAGAGTCTTTTGTCGTAGGAAGATCCAGTCTCTCGCCCGAAGCGATGTCTATCTTGTTATAGACGTTAATCATGGGTTTATGGGCAGCGCCTATTTTTTCCAATACGTCCAAAACCGCCTCGTATTGCAAAAATAAATTGGCGTCCGAATAATCCATTACATGCAGAATTAAATCGGCTTGGACGGCTTCTTCCAGCGTTGACTTAAACGCCTCGATGAATTCGTGCGGGAGTTTGCGTATAAACCCTACGGTGTCCGTCAGCGTGTAATAGCCGCTGGGAGTGTAAACCTTGCGCGTTACGGGATCGAGCGTGGCAAATAATTTATTTTCGGCCAAAACGTCCGCGCCTGACAATAAATTCATAAGCGTGCTTTTCCCGGCGTTAGTATAGCCAACGAGCGCGACGGTAGGGATAAAGCTTTTTGCCCTTCTTGAACGCCTCAAATCCCTTTCTTTTTCCAGTTTTTCAAGTTTTTCTTCAAGTTCTTTAACTCGGTCTTTTATGCGCCTTCTGTCAGTTTCAAGCTTCTTTTCGCCCGGGCCTCTCATGCCTATGCCCTGTCTTAATCTGTCCATTTTTTCGCCCGTATTTAACAGTTTGGGCAAGCTGTATTTTAATTGGGCAAGTTCAACCTGGAGCTTGCCCTCCATGCTTTGAGCCCTTGAGGCAAAAATATCAAGGATTAAGGTTGAGCGGTCGATTACCTTGACATTTAGTTCGTTTTCTAAGTTTTTGGTCATAATTGCCGAGAGTTCATTATCCACAATCAAGGTATCGGCGTCATGGTTTTGGACGGCGATTTTCATCTCCTCTATCTTGCCTTTTCCAAACAAAAACTTAGGATCCGGTCTGTCCTTTTTTTGTTTAAAAACGGCTACCGTTTCCGCGCCTGCCGATTCGGCCAAGGATTTTAACTCTCTTAAGTTTATATCCGCTTCTTCGTCGCTTGAAGCAATGCATGCCAAAATCGCCCGCTCTTTTTGCGGCGCTATTTCAAAAAAGTTGTTTGATTTTTGGCCTTTGATTTCCTTGTCGCACTCTTTAATTAGGTCTAAATATTGCGGATCAAAAATGTCTTGGGTTTGGATTATCTTAACGCCGTTAGCGGTAAGGTAGCCCAAATGATAACCCGTAATATTGCCCTGACTATCCACGCCCACCGCGGCAACGCTGTCAAATTTATTTCTTTGCAGCGCAGAGATATCAGCCTGGGACAACATACTGTTTCCGTCGGGATGGGTATGGATCAGCCTTATTCCGTTTAGTCCTTTTCTTTGACTGTCAACCGCTATTGAGGCGGCGTCGTAAGAGCCTATAGCCACGCTTACTACATTGCCCTGTCTTGATATGGCGACAAGCACTTCTCTGTTGTATTCGCAAGTTACCTTAGCCATTAAATCTAAAATGTCTTGGCTTATAAAATCATAGCATTTTGTCTCATATATGTTTTCGAGCATATTTAAAATATGCCGTTTAATACCTTGGGTATTTCCGCGCACCATAAAATTACCTCTCTAAAATAATAAATTAATAATAAGGGAAACTTTAAAAAAGTAAAAATACTTTAAAGGAGATGAAAAAACTAAAAAAATTATATTTTCATAATGATGAAATTATAATAAAAATCAAAAGTATAGTCAATAAAAAAGCGGCAAATAATGCCGCTTTGATTTTAGGATTTGAAAGATTGAGGCTTGATTTTTTGATAATCTTTATCCTGAGAGAAATCTCTTTCGACATTAAATTCGCCGCCTAGTTCTTCCACCGCGTTGCGTATTTCTAAGAAGCTGATATAATCGCAAGTTTGCGCCGCTTCTAACAAAATATCAATCGCCCGTTCGTCGCCGTATTGCCCTAAATAGTTGGCATATAACTGATAATTGGTCTTGCTTAAGAATAATTCTTTTAATAACTCGAAGATCCTGTCGTCTTTGGGGCACTTAACCAATATATCGCTTGCGTATTCTTTGGAAGAAAAGTCAGCGTCTTTTAACCTGGCTAGCACGCGGTCTTTTACGGCAGGCGCGTTTTCAGCCAATATTTCGGACGCGATATCCCTTAAATCTTTATCCATATTGGGATTGAAAATCCATTCTATGTAAATGTCAAAAGGCTCGGAGCTGGACAGCTCGTTTAATAAATTAATAGCATACATCGTAAGCTCGTCGTTTTTTTGACGCTTTACTATTTCAACTAAGTACGGAACACAGCCTTGAGTTTCGGCAATGCGCTCCAGTAAAACCGCGGGGACATCCTCCTTTCCCGCAGTGTATCCTATGAGCATATCCACTAATTCTTTGGGATTTTCTATTTTTGCGAAATATTCTCTGGGAGTTAGATCGCCCAATTCTTTAAAGCGGCAGTTGCACCATTCCTCATATACGTCGGCCACAGCCTGCGCTATTTCTTCTTCGGTCGTATATTTATGCGCGTTTTTTTCTATCCATTCGTTTACGAAATCGTCAAACAATTTTTGAAAATTAATCATACTTCTATACCTAATTTTTTTAAATATTTTATAACGGTGTCTTTGTTAGCGCCGAAAATTTTTACAACGGTGTTTAGGTCGCAAAAGATCTCGGGTCTTTTGAAACAATAAGCGAATAAAGCGGCTATATTTTTTCGGCTTTTAAAATTTGCGTTGCGCGCAGAACATAAGCTTAAGACGCGTCTGGTCGAGCGGTTAAATTCGGTTTCGTAATCTTTATCTACAAAGGCCAGCGAAGTAAATACGTCTATAAACGCCTCAAAATATATTTTTGGATAGTTAAAAATATTTTTAGTAACCTTGGGCGATATAAACCTGATTTCTTCTTCGTGCACCAAAGCGATTTTTTTATTGGGCAGCATGGAGAGAAGTTTTCTTAATATTCTTTGTTTTATGACAAAAGATATCGAGTTGTCTACCAAGCATTCCCGCAAAAAAGTTTGGGCTTGAGCGTTTCTTAAGCGCGCTAATTTGTCTATTATTTTTTGGCTTAAATTAGTATTTGCGTATTCAAAAATCCACTTAGTATAATCAAAAAATTCTAAGTCGGACTTTATGAGTTTAATTAAATCGGCGGAAGGGTATTCGGCTATTTTTTCAAACATCTTTATCCTTCTTTCCGTCTCTTCTTTGGGCACCTGCTTTATATATTCAAGCTCCCTAAACTCTTGATGATTTTGGAAATATTGATTGTAATACTTGGCTATGGTGTTGGTATTGTCTATTCTTACCAATTTATAAACGCATTCTTGAGCCAGCTCTAATTCTTTTTGGTTATAATAAGCCAAGCTCAATAATAGCAGTCCCGCTTCGTGATAGGGATGGTATGACAAGAAGTCGCATAAGTATTTTATGGCCTGCTTATTGTAGCCGCATTGCAAAAGCGCGATCGCTGCCTTGTAATAGTCGTTAGAATCCGTAATTTTTAGCTGCAAGATGATATCGGCGACCTTTCGAGCGGATTGCATATCGCCAAGTTGAGCATAACCGTCCGCAAGATTGCACAGAGCGTTAATATTATATGGCTCAATTTCCAATACTTTTTGAGCAAAATCTATCTCTTGATGAGGGTTATCTATGCGCGCGCTGCAAAATGCTGCGCTGTTTAGAGCGTTGATGTAATACTTTGAATCCGGCTTTACATAAGACAGCAATTGCATAGCGCTGCCGTATTCCGAAATAGACATGAGCTTGTTGGCGTAGTTAAGAAGCATTTGGTCTTCCATGTTTTTGGAAATAAGCCTTAGCTTATTTCCGCTTAACTCACGCAACATCGCCTCGTAATCTATTCCGTCGTCCTCGTCAAAATCGTCCTGGTCGAAGTCGAACTCCATGCTTTTTTTGATGTAATAAATCGCCGATTCTTCATCGCGCATCATGTAATAATTTTGGGAAATTCTTAAAAAACACTCGCCAAGATTTTGGTCTATAGCGAGCAGCTTAAAGTACTCAAAATTGGACTTGGCATATAAGCCCATTTCGGAATAAATCTGAGCTAATAAAAACCTAAAATCCAATTCGTGCGGATCAAGTTTTATAGCTCTACGTATATAATCAAGAGCGTTTAGATAATCTTCCTCGTCAAGACAATCTAAAGCCAAGTCAAAATAATAGTCAGCGTCTTGTAAAAATTTTAAAATTTTGCCTTTTTTCTGGGCAATATTGAATTTATTTAGGCTCTTCAATACTTATCTCCGATTTCCCCAAAAAAAGCTAGCTTTCGCTTTCTTCGGTCGTTATATCAGCCTCACCATTCCCCTCTTCTTCGGATTGCAGTTTTTTCTTTTCCTCTGCAAGTCTCTTTAAATCTTCTCTAGAGAAAGTAACTTCCAAAGGCGTTATACTTGTTCCTTCGTCAATGCTGCGTTTTTTCTTCTTAGGATTAACGAACTTAGTATTAGCAGCCTTTTTCCTTCTTTCTTCGGCTTCCTTTCTCTTGCGCTCTATTTCTTCTTTGCTCTTGCGGTAAATTCCTCGGTCTTTTATTGCGCCTTCTATTTTATCGTTTAAGAATTTATCAAATACATAGTGCGAATACAGCGTCCAAATCAGTATTGTCATAGATATGCCTATGAGCGCGTAAAAGAATAATATCAACAAGCTGATTTCGGGACCGGCTATCAAAAACAGTATTAAGGGCAAAGCCGTAATTCCCACGAAGAAAATATTATGGAAAATAAGACCTATAGCGAATAAGAAGCTGTTTTTAATAAGTCCCCATAAAGAAATCTTATAAGTGGCGGCCTGGGTATAAATAAATACCGTCATAAATGTAAGTATGACGAAAAATATAATTGAAGCCACCAAAGACATTACGCCTAAAAATTCAGGCCCTGAATATAAGCCGTAAGCGGATATATTATATTGAACAAGGGTAAAGGCTAAGCCTAAAAACAGCGTGCTCCATAAAAACGGAAGGATATTGGATTTTATGCCTTTAAAAAACGTGTTGACGACTGCTACGCCTTCGCCCCAAACCAGCATCTTGATGGCGTGGAAGCCGCCCGCAAGACCGATGCTTGCTATCATCAAAAGCGGAACCAATACTAAATTGGACCATAGCTGTTGCTGCAGGTTATATAACTGGCCGACATAAGGCACATCTCTAACAAAAGGATAGCCAAAACCAAAATTGGCCGTATAGTTTATAAACATACCCGAAATGCTTCGGGCGTTTAGAGAGAGATAATACCAAACTATTGCCGGCAGGGCAAAAAGTATCATTAATAAATTGATTTTAACAAGGGTCCCGAACCGATTAAACAAAACGTCTTTGAAGACTTCCCATCTATTGCCGGGCAAATCGTCCAAAGTAAAATCGGGATTGTCGTCGCGCCCCATTGTCCATCTATATAACAAGCCTTTTCTTTCAGCCATATAGTCCTTCCTTTTTATCGGTTAAATTATCTTTGCATTTATCATAGTAACATATTTTGGCTATTTTTCAAACACAATTTAAATATTAGGTCAACAAATAATTTTGGGCTATTTTTATATAATAATTGACGCCCACAAGCAGCGCCCTTTCGTCAAAATCGAAATTAGGGCTGTGCAAAGGCGCGGAATGCTGTTCGTCTTTTATTCCCAGCCAAGCGAAAGCGCCGCTTACTTGTTTTAGGTAATAAGCGAAGTCTTCGGCGGTGTATTTGGGCTGGGCTTGGACTATGTCAAATTTTTTCTTAATCATTTGAACTATATGGGTTGAGTTTACCAGCGGCGGATAATAGTTTTCCACTATCAGTCTATGATTAGCGCCCGTCAAGTTTTGAATGTCTATTAAAATTTCTTCAAGGCGCATAGTAAAATCTTCTTTTATTGCTTCGTCAAAAAATCTAAACGTGCAGTCGTATTTAGCGTAGTCCGCCACGATGTTAGAGGCGTTGCCGCCGGTAATCTTGCCTATATGAAATAGGATTTTGTCCTTGTATTTTTTATAAAGCTCGTGGATTCTATTATAATATTCGTTCCCTGCCCAAAGCGCGTCGATATATTTTTGTTTGTCGGCGCAATGTCCGCTTGTCCCCTCAAAAATTATATGAAAGTCGCAGACGCCCGCAAAAATTGCGCCCGCGTCCGTGGCAATAGTTCCGACAGGATATTCGGGCGATAGGTGCAGTCCAAAGATAGCGTCCACGCCTTTTAGAACGCCGTTTTCTATGAGCATTTGGGCGCCGCCCTCGCTTTCTTCGGCGGGCTGAAAAATTAATCTTACATTGACGGCGGGCTTGTTTTCCGATAGATGCTTGGCAAGCCCCAAAAGCATGGCCGTATGCCCGTCATGGCCGCAAGCGTGCATTATCCCCTCGTGGGTCGATTTATAATCGACCTGGTTTTGCTCTTGAATGGGCAAAGCGTCCATATCCGCTCTAAAAGCCAGCCGCGTTTTTTTGTCATGGCCTTCGATGTCTGCTATAACGCCGGTTTTGATAGTTTTATATTTTATATTAAAACTATCCAGTTGCTCGGTTATGAATTTTTGGGTTAGGAATTCTTTATGATATAATTCGGGGATTTTGTGCAAGGAACGCCTTGCGAAAATCAAATAATCTAACATTTCCATGCTTATATATTATAGCAAATTGCCAAAAATGTCCAAACATTACGCTGATTAATCTTTTATTAAGAAAATGCATATTTATTAATATATACTTAAAAACAATTTACATTTTGAACCTTATATGATATATTAATGACACACCAATGGGGAGCAGAGAACATAAGTAACCTATAGTTAATATATAACAGTTGGGGTTATATTATAGGCGAAAGGGTATCTCTGCCGAAATCCTAATAAGTTCCCAATCGTTTTGCTTATTAGGGTTGGGTATACGGGTTAATACCCGTATAACTGTCACTATTAGTAGTAATAGTGAAGCACATTAGGTGATAACTTAAAAAACGCAATATTATTTTATTATAATTATTGCCAAAGTTTTTAAGGTCATCGATGTGCTTTCTATTGAAAGCACTATTTTTTTATCAAAGGAGATAAAAATATGTCATTTAATGTAGCCGTTGTCGGCGCGACCGGATTGGTCGGTCAGAAGATGTTGCAGGTTCTGCAAGAAAGAAACTTCCCTATTAACAAGCTCTACCCTTACGCGTCTGCTAAAAGCGCGGGCAAAAAAATCCAATTTGGCGGTAAAGAATACGAAGTTTTGGAGTTGGCTGAAAAAAATATCGTAGATAAAAAAATCGATATAGCCATATTTTCGGCGGGCGCTTCTGTTTCTCGTGAATTTGCGCCTGTTTTCGCAAAAAACCATACTATCGTAGTAGACAACTCCAGCTGCTGGAGAATGGATCCCGAAGTGCCTTTGGTCGTTCCCGAAGTTAACGGCGAGGCTATCAAAGCGCATAAAAATATTATAGCTAACCCTAACTGCTCAACTATTCAAAGCGTAGTGCCTTTGAAGCCTTTGCACGATTTATATAAAATCAAAAGAATAGTTTATTCTACCTATCAGGCCGTAAGCGGCGCGGGCAGAGCCGGCTGCGTGGATTTGGAAAACGGAACTAAAGGTTTGCCGCCTCAAAAATTCCCCCGCCCTATTTTCTCCAACTGCTTGCCCCATATCGACGTGTTTATGGAAGACGGCTATACCAAAGAAGAACACAAGATGGTCTTTGAAACCCGCAAGATATTGGGCGACGAGAGCTTAAAGATTACGGCCACGACGGTTAGAGTTCCCGTAATGAACGGACACAGCGTGTCCATAAACATTGAGTTTGAAAAAGATTTTGATTTGGACGAACTAAAAGAGGCTTTGAGAAACTTTGAAAATATCGTGGTAATGGATGACCCCGCAAACGGAGTATATCCTACCGCTTTGGACGCTAATGAAAAAGACCAAGTATTCGTAGGAAGAATCAGAAGAGATTTCAGCGTAAAAAGCGGCGTTAACCTTTGGGTAGTGGCCGACAATATAAGAAAGGGCGCTGCCACCAACGCCGTTCAAATAGCAGAATACATTATCAAGCATAATATCAAAGCCATATAAAAATATAAAACGAGGTTTTTATTTATGATTTTTAAGGGGTCGGGAACCGCGATGATTACGCCCTTTGATTCCGAGGGCGTCAATTATCGAACTTTCGGTCAATTAATTGATTACCAAATCAATAACGGAACGGACGCTTTGATTGTTTTGGGAACCACGGGCGAGCCTTCCACAATGACGGACCAAGAAAAAGCCCAAGTAATCGAGTTTACGGTTGATTACGTAAACGGCAAAGTTCCCGTAATTGCGGGCGTAGGCACAAACAACACCGTGACAAGCATTAACAACGCCAAAGTCGCCGCCTCCATCGGCGCGGACGCGCTTTTGGTCGTAACGCCTTACTATAATAAATGCACTCAAAAAGGTTTAATCGAGCATTATTTCAAGATAGCGGACAGCACCGATTTGCCTGTTATAGTTTATAACGTCCCCTCCCGCACAGGTTTGAATATTTTGCCCCAAACTTATCTTGAATTGTCCAAACATCCCAATATAGTAGCCATAAAAGAAGCTTGCGGCAATATTGACCAGATATCAAAAACCGCCGCTTTGGTTAAAGATAAAATGGCCATTTATAGCGGCGAAGACTCTTGCACTTTGCCTATATTGGCTTTGGGCGGAATGGGCGTTATAAGCGTAGTATCCAATGCCGTTCCCGATATCGTGTCTAATCTATGCAAGAGCTTTTTCGACGGCGACCTTAAGACCGCGCAGGAACTGCAATTTAAATTATTGCCTTTGATTGATATCTTGTTTAAGGAAGTAAGTCCCATACCGGTTAAGGCGGCTATGAACCTTTTGGGATTTGATTGCGGAGTTCCAAGATTGCCTTTGACAGAATCAGAAAACAAAGAGCTAATTCTAAAAGAATTAAAACAGTTCATCCCTAATTTATAAGAATAGGAAAGAAGTATGATTAATCTAATGATTTGCGGCGTTGGCGGCAAAATGGGCAAAACTTTGCTTGATGCCGCCAAGCAAGATAAAGATATTGTTAAAATCGTCGGATTTGACAAATTTAAAAGTCAACTGGATATCCCCGTCTTTGACAATTACAAAGACGCGCCCAAAGATATTAATTGCATCATAGATTTTTCGCGTCCCGATGCGATTTACGGACTGTTAAATTACGCTAAAGCCAATAGGATACCTTTGGTTATCGCTACTACGGGTTATTCCGACGAACAGCAAGAACTGATAACTCAAGCATCTAAAGATATACCTATCTTTTTTTCGGGCAATATGTCCTTAGGCGTAAGCGTTATGTGCGAGCTTGTTAAACTTGCCGCGTCAAAACTAGCCGACTTTGACATAGAGATAGTGGAAACACACCATAACCAAAAAGTTGACGCTCCTTCGGGTACGGCTATAATGCTGGCTCAAAGCGTCAATCAAGGTCTGCCCCGCCCGCGCCACTTGACATTTGGACGGCACAGCTCAAATCAAAAGCGCGAAAAAGAAGAAATCGGCATGCACTCTTTAAGAGGCGGCACGGTCGTGGGAGAACATACAGTCAGTTTCTTTGGGGGCGACGAAGTAATTTCTATTAAACATACGGCGCAAAGCAAGACTATCTTCGCGCTGGGCGCTATAAAAGCCGCAAAATTCTTAATCAATCAATCCAATGGATTGTATAGCATGAAAGATTTGTTGTCCATATAAAAAAACGGCGGTTTGACCGCCATTTTTTATTTTGTAGATATTTTCTCAAAGATCAGATTGGTTATCTTATCAATGTTAAGATTTTCCTGCGAAGAAAAAGGAATGATGTTATCCTTGCCTATTTTCAAACTTGAGGCTAACGCATTAAGATAATTAGGTATTTTTGATTTGGCGATTTTATCCGCTTTTGAAGCCAGCACGGTAAAAGGGATTTGATTTAAGTATAAATAATTCGCCATATCTATATCGTTTTGGGTGGGTTCGTGCCTTATATCGACTAAGGTTAACACTTGGCGGATATTCTTACAAGACATAAAATACTTTTCTATTAAGCCCGCCCACATCTCGTCAAAGTTTTTGCCGCTTGCCTGAAAGCCGTAGCCCGGAAAATCCACCAGATAAAACTGGCCGTCGTTAATTAAAAAGAAATTCAGCATTTTGGTGCGACCTGCTTCCTTGGACACCCTCGCAAGCTTATTGTTATTGCAAAGTTTGTTAATAAACGAAGACTTGCCTACATTGGATTTTCCGATAACGCAAATATGAGGAATATCGTCATCAGGCAAGTCTTTTATATTTATTACTGATTTTAAAAATATCGCTTTGGTTATTCTATTAGTCATGTCAAATTATGGCGTTCCTAAACACGCTCGAAACGTCTTCTACCATAATGATCTCGATTTTGTCTTTTACGCTTTGAGGAATATCTATTAGGTCTTTTTCATTGTCTTTAGGAATGATGACTTTTTTGATACCCATTCTGTTGGCGGCCAGAATTTTTTCCTTTAATCCGCCAATAGCCAAAACCTTTCCTCTAAGCGTTAGCTCGCCCGTCATAGCTATATCTTTTGAGACGGCGCGCTTGGTAAACGCCGACAAAATCGCGGTGGCAATCGTAATGCCTGCGCTGGGGCCGTCTTTAGGCGTCGCGCCTTCGGGCACGTGGACATGGATGTCCGTAGCGCTAAATACGGCAGGATCTATATTCCATTCTTTAGCCCTAGCCTTAATCAAGCTTATAGCCGTTTTGCAAGACTCTTTCATCACATCGCCCAAGTTTCCGGTTAGTATAATCTCGCCCTTGCCGCCCTCGATTAAGGTTACTTCCACGGTAAGAGTTTTACCGCCAACCGCCGTCCAGGCCAGGCCTGTTGAAGCGCCTATTTCGTCTTCTTTTGAGATTTCGTTGTCGCGGTATTTGGGCGCGCCTAAATAATCGATTAGGTTTTGGGTAGTAATCTTAAATTCGTTTTGCTGCTTGTTGTTTTCGACTATCTCCAGCGCTATCTTGCGGCAAATTTCGGCTATCTCTTTTTCAAGGGTTCTTACTCCCGATTCGCTCGTGTAGTTATTTATAATTTGGTATATAGCGTCGGGTTCTATTTCGATTTTTACCTCGGTTAAGCCGTGGTTTTTGATTTGCTTTGGCAATAAGAATTTTTGGGCAATTTCGTATTTTTCTTCTTCGGTGTAACCGCTCAAGTGTATAACTTCCATACGGTCCAGCAAAGCCGGATGTATGCTTTCGATAGTATTAGCGGTCGTAATAAACATTACCTTAGACAAATCAAAAGGTATTTCAAGATAATGGTCTCTAAATTGATAGTTCTGCTCAGGATCCAGAACTTCCAGCATAGCGGACGCGGGGTCGCCTCTAAAGTCGCTGGACATCTTGTCTATTTCGTCGAACAAGAATACAGGGTTCATCGTGCCAGCTTGTTTTATGTGATATATAATTCTGCCCGGAATTGCGCCTATATAGGTGCGGCGGTGTCCGCGTATTTCGGCCTCGTCCTTGACGCCGCCTAACGACATAGATACGAAATTTCTGCCAATCGCGCGCGCAATCGATCTTACTATAGATGTTTTACCTACTCCGGGCGGGCCTACGAAGCACAAGATAGGACCTTTTAGGGTTTTTGTCAAATGCAATACGGCGAGGTATTCAAGTATTCTTTCTTTTACCTTGTTGAGTCCAAAGTGGTCTTCGTCCAGAATCTCGCGAGCGCGTTTTAGGTCAAGGTTATCCTGGGTATATTTGCTCCAAGGCAGATCCAAGATCCACTCTATATACGTGCGGGATACTCCGGCCTCAGGCGATGTAGGGCTCATTTTTTGGAGGCGTTTAACCTCTTTTTCGATTTTTTCTTGGGCCTCTTCGGGCACTTTTAGTTCTTTTGCCTTAGCGACATAATCCATTAAGTCCTCGTCGCCGTCGCCCAATTCTTCGTGTATCGCCCTAACCTGCTCTCTTAAGTAATACTCCCTTTGGTTTTTGTCCATCTGCTTGCGGACACGGTTGTCAATTTTTTTCTTAATCTTAAGAATCTCAATCTCTTGGGCAAGCGCTTCGCTAATCATCTGAAGTTTTTTGTCCAAGTTGTTGGTCGCAAGCAATTTTTGACGGTCTTCGTCCTTAGGATAAATGTATTGACCGACCGCATAGACAAATTTTTCGGGTTCTGTCTCTATGTTGATATTGGTAAAGTTATCGGTAACAATCTTTGTGTCGTATCGGCAATATTCCTCAAAGCTCTCTTTTACAATTCTCTTTAACGCCTCGACTAGCATAGGGTCGGATGTGTCTTCGGGCATTTCTTTTAGCGATACTTCAAAATAAGGCTTAATGCTCTGATAGCTCTCAATCTCCGCTCTTTCTATGCCTTCGGCCAAAACTCTTAAAGTATCTCCCGGCATCTTTAGAACTTGTTTTATACGGCAGATCGTGCCTATTCTATAAATATCTTTAGGAGCGGGATCGTTTTGGGACGCGTGTTTTTGGGTAACTAAGAATATTTGCTCGTCGTTTTCCAACGCTTTATTTAACGCATAGAGAGATTTATCCCTAGCTATGTCAAAGCTGACGCTCATATAAGGGAATACTACCAATCCGCGCAATGCTATCATCTTAAGAATGCGCGGCATTTTGTAGTTGTTAATAGCCGCTTCTTCGATGTTGTCCTTATCGGGAATAAAATCTGTCATACTATCTCCTTAATTTTGGTTAATTATATCACAAGATATTGTGGCTATCAAGTTGGCTTCGTGATAATTACACTATAAACACCTTTATTATTAACTGTATTCATTGATTTTATAATGCTGTAAAATACATTACATACTTAATATATTTGAAAAAGGGTTTTTTGTTAAAACTTAAAAAATTAAAAGACATAGATAGATAAATATTTTTTCTATATATTTTAATTTAACTGCATTTAATCGTCAATATTCTAATTGAAATATCTTAATCAATTTATAGTTTAATTTTTTGGCCGCATTAACCAATATTTGTTTGCCGCCATACTATGTAATGTCCAAGTATTTTTTTACCGCGCGATTAAATATTGAAATACCTTAAGACATCTTGGAGTTACGTATGGATAAAAACAACGAGAAACTGGTTATCGTTGGCGGTAACCGTTTAAGCGGCGAAATTAAAGTACCCACATCAAAAAACGCCGTGCTGCCCATCTTAGCGGCATGCATATTAAACAGCGGAAGCACTACATTACATAATGTAAGCCCGATTACCGATGTTTTTCACATGCTGAATATATTGACGACCTTGGGATGCACGTATAGTTGGGACGCCCAGAACAATCTTTACATAAACTGCTCCAACGCTCATAGCTGGGAAATTCCGCCCCATCTTGCCAGGGAGATTCGCTCTTCTATCTTTATGCTTGGCTCGATTTTAAGCAGGTTCAGAGCCGCTAAGGTATCCTATCCCGGAGGTTGCGATATTGGTATAAGACCGATTGATCTGCACCTAAAGGGGTTGAGGGATCTGAATGTAAAGATCAAGGAAGAACACGGCTTTATTATTTGCGACGGTTCGGAAATGAAGGGCGGAAATATTCATTTAGATTATCCCAGCGTCGGGGCGACTGAAAACTTAATGATGGCGGCGGCGCTGACAGAAGGCGTTACCGAAATCAGAAACGCCGCTAAAGAGCCCGAAATAGTGGATTTGCAGAACTTTATTAACGCAATGGGCGGCAAGATTTCGGGCGCGGGCACGAGCACGATAACCATTCAAGGCGTGGAGACGCTTTCTGACTGCGAATATTGGCCCATGCCCGATAGGATTATCGGGGGAACCTATCTGATAGCTTGCGCGATTTGCGGCGGCAAAATCAGGGTAAATAACTGCCAAAGCGAGTATCTATACGCTCTGATAGCAAAACTTCGCGAATGCGGCTGCGAGTTTACCTTAATGCCCGACTATATAGATATAGAATGCAATGTAAGGCCTTTATCCGCGCAAATAATCGAAACTTTGCCCTATCCCGGATTTCCTACCGATTTGCAAGCGCCTATGACAGCGCTTCAGACCATTTCGGAAGGAACTTGCATGATAATAGAAAATATGTTTGAGACCAGGTTTAAGCACTGTCCTGAACTTATAAAAATGGGCGCGAATATCACGGTTAGAGACCGCATGGCTATTGTGAGAGGCGTAGAAAGCTTGCAAGGCGCCGAGGTAACGGCTATGGACTTAAGAGGCGGCGCGGCGTTGGTTTTGGCAGGGCTTGCGGCAAAAGGCACCACAATCATAAATAACATAAGCCATATAGACCGCGGATATTATAAAATAGAAGAGCAGTTTAAAAAACTCGGCGGCAAAATTGAAAGAGTATCATAAAAACATTTCCAGTCTATGTTAACGCATAGACTGTTAATATAAAAACGGCGCTAAAGTTTTTTAGCGCCGTTTTAATTTTGTTTTATTCAAAAAGAGTTTTAAGCATCCAGTTATGTTTTTGAAGTTCGCCTGAAATTCCTGTAAACAAGTCTGCGGTCACATCGTCTCCAGCTTCGTTTGCGGCTTTGATGCCTTCGGCAAGCTCGGAAATAACGGTTTCAAAGTCGCCTATTACGGTTTTTAGCATTTCTTCGGTGGACTCGGCGCCGCCGGCTTCTTTTACAGTAGCAAGAGCAAGAGATTCTTGCATAGTAGCGGCGGGACGGCCGCCCAGCATTAACAATCTTTCCGCTACGGCGTCGTAATAGCCGGTTACGGCGTCATAGAGTTCTTCAAATTTTGAGTGCAATGTATAAAACATTTTGCCTTTTACATACCAATGATAGTTGTGGAGTTTAATATAAAGAACCGCGAAGTTGGCGACTTCTTTATTTAGGATCTTTTTTACATCCATTATGTTCTCCTCCTTTTTTCTTTGTAATCCAAAGATACTATCAAAGGAGAAAAAGGTCAAGGTTAAATTTATTCTATAGGTAATATTGTCACTTACTCTTCAACGGAGAAAATACTGTTTATTATCTCCATAGCGTTTTCTTCGCTTAAGCCGCTATCTAGCAGGCTCTTCTTTAAAAGTTCCTTTTGCTCTTCCATCGACAAATCTTCGTCGGTTATTTCAGGCTCAAGAGCTATTTCTTCTGTCGTTTCCGTTTCCTCAACAGGCTGTTCGGTAGCTACCGCTTCTTTTAGCGCGTCTATGTTTTCCAAATCGGCTATTTTAGCTATTTTGGATAGATCCTCTTTTAAATCGGTTAATCTTTTTGCGAATCTTTGAGATTCTTCGGATACGCTTTCTTCTTTTTGTGCTTTTAAATCGATTATTTCTTTTTTAAGGCTTTCTATATCGCTAGCTAAAGGCGAGATATCAAGGCCTTTTTGGTTTTCTAAGAGACTTGCAACTCTTTCCATTAAGCTCAATACTTGAGCGTCGGATTCCTGGCGCCTGCTTAATTCTTTTTTGAGCTCTAATATTTGTTTTTCTATGGCCGCAACGCTTACAGCAAGTTCGGCTGTCTTAGGCGCTTTTAATTCTTCTTTTATAATTTGCCTTATAGCTTCAATGTCGATTTCAGGTTTATTGTTTTGGAGAGTTGATTTTAGGTCATTGATATCCTGAGATATCTTTTCAAAATCCAATGTCTGTTTTAGCGCGTTGAGCTGTTCGCGTATGGATGCGGTTTCTACTATAAACGTGTTATCCGTGTCGGCTTTGCCGATGAGGAAGTTTTCTTTTAACTCGTTGATTTGCTTTAATAATTGAGAATTGTCTTCGGCTTTAGCGGATTGTAAAATATCGGCTTGGATTTGAGCGTTTAAAGCCAACTGTTCTTTTATGGCGTTAAGTTCGTTTAAAACTTCCTGATATGTTTGGTTATCCCCTGAGACTGCCTTGGTCGAAATTAATTCTTTTAACTCGTTAATCTCGTTGAGCAAGGCAAGTTCGGTCTTTTGGGCGGTATCTTCAAAATATTGAGCAAACTGCTCTTTGATTGCCGTTATTTCATTGGATAACTGCTCGTTCTTTTCGCTTTGATATATATATTCGTCTTTTAGATTGGTTATCTCATTGAGAACTTCAATCATACTGTCTCTAAAGACATTAATAGCAAGCTCGCGAGCCGCGCCGTTAGCGGAAACGTCCGCAAGCCTATTAATGCTTTCATTGATGGCGTCGAGCTGTTGTTGAAGTTCGGCGTAATTTATTTTAACCTTGTTGCCCTCTGTAAAATACGTAGGAATATTGATAGCTTTGATTTCGGCTTTTAAGGCTTCAATTTCTTTTAATAACTGCTCGTTGTCTTGAGAAGTTAATTGTTCTGTCTTTTGGGTTAGCTGTTCTATTTGGTCGCTCAAAACTTCCAGCGCCGACGTCAAGACTGTTTGGTAGTCTTGGCTTTCGGCTTTAGCGTTTTGCTCTAAAGCGCTTTGAAGTTTGTTTAAACCTTCTATTATTTCTTGGTAAGATTCCTCTTTGCGAGCGTTTATTAATAATTCTTTTAATCCGCGAACCTCGTCTAAAGTTTCGGGGTCAATTTCGCCCTTTTGAATGTAAATTTGCTCTTTAAGGGCGCGAATTTCATCTATAATATTTTCATTTGTTACCGCGGGGGCATCATATTCGGAATAATCCGAATAATCGGACAGCGCGCTAAATTGGTCTTTTAGTTCGTTTACCGCGTTAAGAATTAAGTCGTAATTGATGTTTTTGGTTTGCAGCTCTTCTTGTAGATTTAAGACCTGGGCTTTTATATATTCTAGGTCGCTTGTTATATTGCTTTGGGCAAATTCTTGCCTTAACTCGCCTATTTCTTGCAATACTTCTTGATGTCTTTGCTCGCTTAAAGCGATAATGCTTTCTTTTATCGCTGTTATTTCTTCCAGGATTTTATTAATCTGCTCTGCGTTAAAATCGGATTGCAACTTATAAGTTGATTTTATTTCGCCTATGACGGAATCAAGCTTGGCTTGCAAGTCTTTTAGTTGACTTAAATCTTTTTCTTTTACTAATTTTTGAAGCTCGTTGAGCTTGTCCGATATGGATCTATAATTAAATGTAGGCCTTATCTTGCTGTAATCGTTGATAGGCACAATATCGCCTATTCTTAAGGTCGAGAAAATTTCTTTGGCTCTTTCCAGCCTTTCTTTAGCGTAATCGGACTGGTCGTATTGGTAATCGTTGTTGGCCTCGATTAAATCGTTAAATAGATTTTGGTTATATGTAACATATTGATTGTTTTGAAGTCTGTTGCGCAACTTTAGGAATTTTTCGGCTATTTGAGGCAAATCGTATGCGTCCGCCCTGTCCAATTCGGCTTTTAGCTCAAAATAATAATAAATATCCCTTTCTTTATCCGCGGCGGTGCTGTTGTAAATTAATTCCGCGGCTACTTCGGGCGTTAGCACCGTTCCGAATACTTTGTTGCGTATCCTGAAAAAGTCTGCGGCAATTTCTTCATGGACGCCTACAGGAAGCTCGGCTATTAATTCGTTAAATTTAGATATGGCCGAGATCTTGGCGTAAAGATTTCCGGTCGCGATTATTTTTTTAAATTCGGCGTATTCTTCTTTTAAGTCTGAATAATCAATTTCGCCGTCTTCGTTGACGTGGGAAATGGCGCTTAATCCTAAAGCGTGCCTTATACTTTTTATATACGCCAAGACATCGTCATTCTTTAGAGATACGTTTCGAATCTGGTTGATTATATCAATAAGAGATTCTTCGTTGTCTATTTTTACTATTTGTTCTTGACTTTTTGAATTTATTTTGTCTTCTAATCTGTTGATTAACTCTAGAATTTGGCTTAAGTCCTCGCCTTTGCTTTTGGCTTCCAGCTGCTCGATTTTTTTGTTGAGTTTTTGGAGCTCTTCTAACAACGCGTTTTGACCGTTTGCGTTTTGCTTTTGGTCTTGCTTAGGCGCTTCCTTAGAGGACTTTGATAATGCAGCCAGCTTCGCGTTAAGTTCTTCTTTTAGGGCATTGAGTTGTCTTTGAATTTCTTGCGAGTGCTGCATTCTGTAATTTTCCTCTCTGAGTTTAGCTAATTCGTTTAAAATTACCTCGTTTCCGCTTTGATTGGGAATTACAACATAAGGCATAGTATTGGGCGCGTAAAAAGGCGCGTTGGCAACTTCTCTTTTTTTCCTGTTCTCAAGCCTTTCCAGCTTTTCGTTGATGTTTTTTAAAAGCGCGTTGATTTCTTCCGCCTCGGTTTCGCTTATGCTGTCAGCGGAAATGGTATTATCATAATCGGAATAATCCTGATTGGGATACATATCCTGACTGGGATCGTCTAAATAATCTTCATTAAAATTATCGTCTAAATTGTAATTATGGTTAGATTGAGAATAATAATTTTCATCGTTTAAATTATTTAAAAAATCTTGATAATCAAGATTATCGTCAATAAAATCTTCGGAATTGGCTGTTTGAGATAAGTCGGCGTCTATGTAGTCTTCTTGATTTCCAAAATAAGAACCTTGTTTATTTTTTGCCATAATATCCTCAATTAAAACTTGGCGAAATTACGCTTAATCTTTAGATGATTTTCTTGAATTTCGTTATATTATATAGTATTTTGACATTTTATTCAACATATATAATTATTTTACTATAGTAATAGAAATTATTTTTTATTATAACATATTACCAAATAAAAATTAATAAAAATCAAAAATAAATATATAATTACGCTCGCGCTACATCAATTTAGCGCTTTATTAGGCTAATAGTTTGAAAATAAATTAACGAAATATGTTAATTGACTGTTTAATTTATTGATTAGGACATAAAATTATTGTATAATATACAATAATTATATATCTAAATTAACCATAGGAGTTAGCCATGAGAGTATTCAATTTTTCTCCAGGTCCCGCAACATTACCCGAAGAAGTTTTAAAAATCGCTCAAAAAGATTTGTTAGATTATAACGGCTGCGGTTTTTCCGTTATGGAAATGAGCCACCGCTCAAAGCCCTATGAAGAAATCAACCAAAAGGCTCAAGACTTATTAAGAGAATTAATGGGCATCCCCTCCAATTATGAAATAATCTTCGTTCAAGGCGGAGCAACCACTCAATTTGAGGCGGTACCTCTCAATATCAGCGTAAATAAAAAGGCTGATTATGTCGTAACCGGCAACTTCGCTCAAAAGGCTTATAAAGAGGCCCGCAAATACGGCGATATGGCGGTAGCCGCAAGCAGCGAAGACAAGAACTTTACCTATATTCCCAAGACTTTTAATTTTAGAGATAACATCGACTACGTTCATATCACTACAAACAATACTATCTTCGGAACAAGATTTACCCAAATCCCTAAGGCTAACGCGCCTATTGTAGCCGATATGTCCTCAAATATCCTAAGCGAAAAAATTAATGTCAGCGACTTTGGCGTAATTTACGCGGGCGCTCAAAAGAACCTAGGCCCCGCAGGCGTAACCGTGGTAATAGTAAGAAACGATTTGTTGGATAAAACCCACGAGCTATGCCCTACCATGCTAAAATGGTCCACCCATGTTAAAGACAAGAGCTTATATAACACTCCTTCTTGCTGGTCCGTTTATGTTATGATGCTCGTTTTGGAATGGCTAAAGAATTTAGGCGGATTGGATTATATCCAAAAAGTTAACGAAGAAAAGGCTAAGATTTTATACGATTTTATTGACAGCTCGGACTTCTATATCAATAAGGTCAATAAAGAAGACCGCTCTATTATGAACGTGCCTTTTACCACTCCTTCTCCTGAGCTGGACGAGAAGTTTATAGCCGAAGCTTCCAAGAACGGTTTAAAACAACTCAAAGGTCATAGATTGGTGGGCGGCATGCGCGCTTCTATTTATAACGCTATGCCCGTAGAAGGCGTGCAAAAGCTGGTCGAGTTTATGAAGAAATTCGAGTTGGAAAATAAGTAAATCGTAAAGGAGAACAGGTATGTATTCCATCTTAAAACTCAACGAAATATCCCCTTTGGCTAATAAATATTTTGACTCTCGCTTTAATTTCACGAAGGAATGCGCTGACCCCGAAGGAATAATTTTAAGAAGCTTTGACTTGCATAACTATGAATTAAACAAATCGCTTTTGGCTATCGCGCGCGCGGGCGCGGGAGTTAATAATATCCCCGTTGACAAATGCACAAAAGCGGGTATCGTAGTTTTCAATACGCCCGGCGCTAACGCCAACGCGGTTAAAGAGCTGGTTATCTGCGCGTTGTTTTTAGCTTCCAGAAAGATTGTTGAAGGTATCAATTGGACTCAATCTTTAAAAGGAACGGAAAATGTCGCCGCGCAGGTTGAAAAAGGCAAGAAAGCCTTTGTAGGCCCCGAAATATTCGGCAAAAAGCTAGGCGTTATAGGTTTAGGCGCTATCGGCGCCTTGGTCGCTAACGCGGCTGTTGAACTGGGAATGACTGTTATCGGCTACGACCCTTATATCACGGTAGAGAACGCTTGGCACCTATCTTCGCATGTAATCAGAGAAAACGACATTAATAATCTATTCGCTCAATCCGATTATATCACCCTACACGTGCCTCTAAACGCTTCCACCAAGCAAATGCTGGACGAAGAAGCGTTTTCCAAGATGAAAAAATCCGTGGCAATAATTAACTGCTCAAGAGCAGAACTGGTTAACAACGCAGCTTTAATCGACGCTATTCAAAAAGGCATTGTTTCGCGCTATGTTACCGACTTCCCTACGGACGATCTCTTGGGAATAGAAAATATTATTACCATTCCTCACTTAGGCGCTTCCACCCCTGAAGCCGAGGACAATTGCGCGGTAATGGCCGCAAAACAGCTTGCTGATTTCTTGATAAACGGCAATATAGTCAATTCGGTCAACTTCCCCGATACGACCTTGGCTCGCACTTCTAAATGCCGCTTGACTGTAATTCATAAAAACGAGCAAAGCCTGCTATCCCAAATAACAGAATCCATAAGCTCGTATCATATCAACATCGCAACTATGGTAAGCCAAAGCCAAGGCGAATACGCTTATACCATACTTGAGCTTGACGAAGACTTGCCTGCCGATGTAACTAACAAAATAAACAAAATAGAAGGCGTAATAAGATATCGCGTAATAAAATAAATTTAAAAAGCCCCTAATAAACAGGGGCTTTTTTTATTCCTCGTTTTCAAGTCTTATAAGCGTTACCGTTTTTTTCTTTACCATTACGCCCGGCGCGGGAACTTGGTTTATTACTTTGCCGCTTGAGCCTGCCACCTCAAATTGCAGTCCTACGCTTTTTAGCTTGGCGGCTGCTTGAGAATACGATAGGCCAATCAACGCGGGCATTTCGATTAATTCTTCTTCTTTTTCGTTGATAAGCTCTTTATTAGGTTCTATGCCCTTATATGCGAATATGCCTTTAAACATATATCCTGCATAAGGCGCGGCGACAATGCTTCCATAATATAGATAGCCCGAAGGTTCGTCGACTATTACGAGCACGGCGTATTGCGGATTATCCATAGGCGCAAAACCCAAAAAGCTGGAAACATATTTGCCTCTTGCGATTACTCCGTTCTCATATTTTTGAGCTGTGCCCGTTTTGCCGCCTATTCTGTATCCCGCAACTGCGGCATTTTTGCCGCTGCCGTTAGTTACAACTTCTTCCAATATGCCCTTTACCGTTTCGCTGGTTGAGCCGGATATTACTTGGGCGGTTTTTACGGGATTATTTATATAGACTGTCTTGCCGTCGTGTGAACGGATTTCCTTTATAAAATGCGGTTTCATTAGCTTGCCGCCGTTTACGACTGAGCAAGCCGCTGTAATAAGCTGCAAGGGCGTTACCGCTACCGCCTGCCCGAAACCTATGCGCGCCAAATCCACCGTTTTTACGCTGTTTCGGTTCATTACAATGCCTTTGGATTCTGCCGAAAAATCTATGCCCGTCGCCTTGCCAAACCCAAAATCCTCTATGTAGTCATAAAAAGTATTAACTCCCAACCTTAACGCCAAATCCACGAAAGCCGAGTTGCACGAGTTGTTGACGACCTCTTGCAATGATTGAGAGCCGTGGCCGCCGCTTTTCCAGCATTTTATTCTTTGTCCGTCAACCATTCTGTAACCCGGATCGTAAAACCTATCGTTTAGCGAGGTCTTGTTTTTGTCCAGCGCCGCCGAGAGCGTGAAAATCTTAAAAGTCGAACCCGGCTCAAATACGTCTGTAATGAGCTTGTTTTTGGTCATTTCGTTTAAAAGCGGAATATTATCTCTTGGAGGATTGTTTAGGTCGAAAGAGGGCGAAGTGGCCATTGCCAAAATTCCGCCCGTATTGACATCCATAACCAGCACGCTAGCCGATTTGCTTTCATATTTTTTTTGCGCGTCAGCCGCCGCGGTTTCGGCCAGCCTTTGAATTTCGTAGTCTATGGTCAATACCAAATCGCATCCGGGAACAGCGGGAATGTATTTATCTACGTTAGATCTTAACTCTATGCCTTGAATATCGGTTTGGGTAAGGTTGACTCCGTCTATACCTCTTAAATATCTATCATAATAGCTTTCCAAGCCGCTTTGACCTACCCCGTCAATATTGGTAAAGCCCAGCACCTGGGTAAGCATACTGCCGTAAGGATAATACCTGGAATTATCTTCGCTTATGTAAATACCGTCGTAGCCGCTTGCTCTTATGACATTAATTTTTTCTTTTTCTATCTTGCGAGCGATGGTAACTTCGGATACGTTTTTTTGTAAAGATAGATATATAGTCTGTTCGTCTTTGTCTAATAATTTTGCCAAAAAACTAGCCACCGCCACTTTGTCTTTTACTGCGTTGGGGCGGACATATACCGAATATGTAGTATAATTGGTTGCCAAAACTACTCCGTTGGCGTCCAAAATCTTGCCCCTTTGGGCTTGAAGGGGCAAGTCTCTGGTCCACTGGTCGATTGCTTTGCTTTGCAATTCTTTGCCTTGAAAGATCTGAATGTAAGCCAATCTTATGCTTAGCGCCAAAAAAATAAAGGTTATCGACAACACCGCTGCCAATAACCTCTTTTGCATGCTTACTTGAGAATAATATTTAGTTTTCAAGAACTGCTCCCAAACACTCCGCTTAAAAAGTCGCACAAAGCGTCAAACCAATTGTTCTCGCCCTTAGGCTCGGATTGATACTTGAGAGGTATCAATTCCACAGTTTGAACATCTTGGTTGTCTTTCATGCCCTGCTCTTTTGCCTTGGCGTATATGTAATTGTCGTCGTCGTATTTGGACAGCTCGGCGGTTGAGAGGGCTAAATAATTTTGTCTTTGGCCTATTTCGTATTCCAACGCGCTTATGTCCTTGGATAGATTGGAAATCATCATCGCCGTGGTGGCGATTAATACCGCTATTACCACTACGATAGTTACATATAAAGTCAACAGACCTTTTCGGCTAGCCTCTTGCGCGGTTAGAGTTCTTTCTTTTTTATTTATCTTAAAGCTCTTAACTTTTTCGTCGGGCTTTTTTTCCGCGTATTGCATCGTCTTGGCGCTGGGCTGCAAGTCTAGCTCTCTTTCTGCGAACTGTTTTTTATAGCGCTCGGCGATGGTCGCAGCGTAGCCGGAGACATTGGAAGAAGGTCTGTAAATAGGCGCGTTTGGCGTTACGAATGTGCTCTGATAAGCTTCGTTATCTATTCTGTTTCTATTATATGTATAAGGGCTGCTGTCATATTCGCGGTAATAGTCATATTGAGGGGTATAATAATCCCTGTCTTTTTTGAGAGGCTCTATATCCCTAAAGCTTCTTAAAGGAGGAATATCTTTGTCGTCCCTTAGGATAGTTCTCGAATCTTCGGGCTCTTCGGAAAAAGTTTTAGGTCTATCATCTAGATCTCTCAAAGATATCCTCTTGCGCTCTTTTTCTTGCTCTTCTTCCATACGGCGAGCCTGATTATAGCGCTCCTCGTATAAAGCGGTATGCGCCGCCAGCCTTTTTTCGCGCTCGAGGTCGGTGTCCTCTCGGGAAATAAAAGGTCGAGCCCTGGTTACGCTCTCGTTTAGATAATCGTCGTTCATATTAACTCCCTCAAATCTTCGGGGAACAAAATTATATTCTCTATTAGCAGTAGGAACAAAGAAGTCTTCTCTTTGTTCGGTTATGCCGCGCCTAAATCTCGAAGCGGTTCTCAAATCGTCTTTTAACTCAACGCTTCTCATATGCTTTCTCCTTGGCGGTTTTAGTTCTTTATAGTTTAACAGCCGCTCTTAATTTGGCGGAAGCAGCTCTCGGGTTTTGTCTTATTTCGTCTTCGGTGGGTAATATAGGTTTTTTGGTCAGTAATTCTATACTAGCTTTATGATTGCAAGAACAAACAGGCAAGTTTTTATCGCATATGCAATCCGTGGATTCGGTCTTAAATACTTGTTTTATTATCCTGTCTTCTAAAGAGTGAAAGGTTATTACGGCTATGACTCCGCCTTTTTTTAGCCTGCCGATTAAGTCTATAACCGCTTGGTCCAATCCTTCCAGCTCTCTATTAACTTCGATTCTTATGGCTTGAAAAGTCTTTTTGGCAGGGTGCCCATGCTTGTATTGATGAAGGGGGACGCTTTTTGAGACTATTTCCGCTAGCTCAAGAGTGGTTTGAATGGGCGAAACCGCTCTTGCTTTTACAATGTTTTCGGCTATCTTTTTGGCGTAACTTTCTTCGCCGTATCTGTAAAGTATTTCGGTTAATTTTTCTTTTGGGTAAGCGTTGACAACATCGTAAGCAGATAATCTTTGGGACTTGTCCATCCGCATATCGAGCCGAGCGTCTTTGGTGTAGCTAAAACCTCTAGAAGCCTCGTCTATTTGGCGCGACGATATGCCTAAATCCATTATTACTCCGTCTAAGTATTGAATTCCCAAAGAGTCCAACGCTTTGGTCGCGTTTTTAAAATTATCGCGCACGGTCAGCACCCTGTCGCCAAAAGGACTCAACCTTTCGCCCGCGTTTTTTATAGCCTCTTCGTCCAGATCAAACCCTATTACTCGTCCGTCGGGCGATGAAATCTTTAGTATCTCGTAAGAATGTCCCCCGCCTCCCAAAGTGGCGTCCAAATAAATTCCGCCGCTTCTAGGCTTTAGGACATCCATTGTTTCCTTTAGCATTACGGGTATATGGTATTCCATTTTTAAAGGTCCGTAGGCTTTCTTTTTAACAAGCTGTTAAAGGTTCTTAAGATTTCGTTAAAATCTCTGCTGCCTTCGGGCAATTCTTTTATGTAGTCAAGATTGCCGTTGATGCTTTGGTTGAACCTTTCCTCGCTCCAAACCTCAATTACGTTGCCCGCGCCTATGGTTACTACGTTTTTTACAATGTTGGCATATTCTCTCAGCACGGGCGGCAAAACAAATCTGCCTTGGTTGTCCTCTTCTATGTCGAACATAAACGACGTGATAGCCCTGATAAGTTTCATAGCTTCCACGTCCGTGTAGTCTATGTCTTTTATCTTGGAAAAGATGTTCTCTTCAAAATACTCCTCGGACGCAATTACCAAACTTCCCAAACCGCCGCGGGTGATAAAGTATTTGTCCCCTAACTGCGCCTTGAGTTTGGCGGGTATTCTTAACCTGCCCTTTTCGTCTATTTGGTGATAATAAATTCCTTTAAACATCTTTTCCTTAATTTTGGGCGTAATTATCCTTGTAATTGTATCTTTATCTTAACATAAAAATTGACCACTTGCAACCCTTTTTTGAAAATTTAGGGCAATTTTTGTAAATATTTTGCACTTTTTGTCCCCTGCAAGCCACTTTCTGCCCTCTGTTAACCACCCGCCGCCACTTCGGCGCTGTTTTCTAAAGTTATACAAAAGTCGATAAAATAATATAAAAAAAGTCAAAAAGCGATGTTGCTCTCTTTATGCTATTAATTTATTCCCTAATTTTATAGGCTTAAAACGCCTCTGTTATGATATAATGTGGTTTATGAATGTGTATGCGGTCAGCGATTTGCATTTATCTATAAACAACCCTAAGCCCATGGATATCTTCGGGGGCGCGTGGGAAAATTATCTTGATGTTTTAATACAAAACTGGAAAGCCAAGATAACTAACGACGATTTGGTTTTGATATCGGGAGATATAAGCTGGGCAATGACGCTAAACGAAGCCTTGCCTGATTTAGAATTTATCCACGCGTTGCCGGGCAAAAAAATATTGATCAGAGGAAACCACGATTATTGGTGGAACTCAATAAGCGCGTTAAGAAAGGCGCTGCCGCCCAGCATTATAGCCATACAAAACGATTGCGTTAAGATAGAAAACTATGTTATATGCGGAACTAGGGGCTGGACCGTGCCCGAAAACAACCAATTCCCAACGGAACAAGACCGCAAGATATATTTAAGAGAGATAGAAAGACTAAAACTTACGCTCAACGCTATGACTAAAGCGCGAGCGCAAGACGATAAAGTCATATTAATGATGCATTTTCCGCCTTTTAACTCTCAGCTTGGACATTCCGATTATACGCATTTGATTACCCAGTTCAATGTGGATTGCGTGGTTTACGGCCATCTGCACGGCAAAGGCGGAAGGATCAGCCATAAAGTAGTATTGGACAATATACCTTATTATCTAACTTCGTGCGACAAACTAAATAACGATCCTTTGTTGATTTATTAATCTTGCCTTGGATAAAGAGGCAGCTCAAAGAACGCGTTGCATGCGCTTTCGGCAAATTCCTCGCATTCGGGAATGACGCAATATCCGTAAGAAGGCACCAATAACTCAACTTCTATCGTTATCTTAAGAATAATCGTAATGCAACAGGTTACGCTCATTTGGGTATCGTTTATGGTAGTGCCTTCGGGAATGACAGCCGAGACCACGGCTTCGACTTCGTAAGGTATAATGGATTGGCTTGGCACGGCTAAAACCACATCCACCGGCACGCCTATAATCGCGTCAGCTCTGCCTTCTTTATTATTGGCGTCCACATATATGATTTCTAAAGGGATATTTATAATGCCCTTTACGCGCGCGAATCGCGGACGGTCTTCCAGCCTGGTTACCGTAAGGTCTTGTATTATGCCGTGCGTGGTTATAGACCTTCCGCTTACAAAGGTTAGAGGAAACGCGGGATTAGCGGGTTCAAAGTTGCTTAAAGTGATTATCAAATTATCTAATTGGTTTTGATAAATACAAGCGTCAAATACTTTTTTTACCTGTATGCAGGCCTTTTCGCACAGCCCGTGCAAAGGGTTGCCCGATATTACCCCAGGCAAAAAATCGTTTCTATTGCAATTAAAAAATGACATACCTTCCTCCGAATATCTGGGTTATAAGATAAATATATTCGCAAGAAAGTAAAGTTATTAAAAATAAAAAATCTCTTCTATGAAGAAGAGATTTTTTTAACAGTGTTATTCTTCTAAATAAATTACCCGCCTGCAAGACTCGCATTCTATTAGGCCCTTTTCTTTTAGTCTTGTGACGGCAGCCGCCGAAAGCTGCATTCCGCAACCGCCGCAGTTAGCGCCGTCCACAGCTTTTACAATGGCGGGAAGGACTTTATCCTTTCTTAAGGCCTGGTATTTTGCGAATATTTCTTTATCTATGCCCTTGGCCAGTTCGGCAAGTTTGGTCTTATATTCTTGAATTTTGGGCGCAAGCTCTTCTTTTAGCGCGTCAAATTTTTGCTTGGCTTCGTTAAACACATGGCGCATGTTCGCGCCTTCTTTGCGAGCGTCTTCGTTTCGCTTTACGGTTTCTTCTATATTTTTTGGCAGCTTGATTAATTCTTTTTCAAGCGCGCTTAAATTGGACTGAAGCTTTTTGATTTGATCTTCCACTTTTTCTAAATTCTTATCGCTCAAATCCATTTCCAAGACTTTTTCCAACTCTTCAAGCTTGGAAGTAACTCCGTTGATATAACTCTCAAGCTTTTTATATCTATCGTATAAGTCGCTTGCCACCTTTTCGGTTTGTTTAGCTATGTTTCCGAGTTTTATGAAATTTTCTTTCGCCTTTTCAGCTATGGCATAGTCCTTGCTCTTTTCTATCTGCAATTCCAGGCTTCGCAGAGCCAAGTCCTGCTCCTGATAAGCTAATATTTTTTCCAAATTCATTATAGCCTCCCTGCTATACTATTCTTAACACTTATTGCCGTTTCTAACTCTTTTTTTAAAGCTTCTTGTCTAGTGTTTGCGTTGTCAGCCGCTTGCGTCAATAAGTTAATTTTTTTGTCCAAATACGCGATAAAGTCTTTAGAGGGATTTTTTAAGTTTCCTATTCCCCATTCCAATTCCAGCTCGTTAAGTTCTTGATACCCCTTTTCGACTTCTATGATATCATAAAATTTAGATTTATCCAAAACTATAAAATCGTTAATGATTTTATAGCCAAACTCATTGAGTTTTTTTCGCAAAATAGAGACATTTTGTTGGGGAGACAAGATATAACGGTCGATAAAATTCTTATCCCGCTCAATTATTTTGATTATTTCATATCCCCCCAGCCCCGCTATTATCGCCAAATCAATTTTTTGACCGTAATTTATTAACGGCTCTAATCCGTCGCCGCAAAGCGTTATAATTTTGTCAGAAACTTTTTTGCTTTGGGCGAGATTTTGAGTTTTCTCCAACGATTTGGGACTAATATCCGTCGCCAAAACCTTACTACAACGACCTTTGGATATAAGATAGACGCTTAATTTTCCGTGGTCGCAGCCGATATCGGCTATCGTATCATAATAGTTTACGCAATCGGCGATTGATTGCAACCTTTTAGACAGTCTCATCCGTTGAGGTCTTTTAGGCGTTTTTGGCTCTTGGAGATATTGCGCAATTTTCTTAGCGCTTTGGCTTCTATCTGCCTTATACGCTCTCTAGTGACGTTAAACACTTTGCCGACTTCTTCAAGCGTTCTAGGGTGGCCGTCGTAAATGCCATATCTAAGCCTTAATACCTGCTGCTCTCTTGCGGTTAACGCCTCTAATTCTTTGCGGACTCTGTCGCGCGCGTCCAAAATCTCGGCCATTTCGGAAGGCGAGATTGCGTTTTCATCGGGAACAAAGTCGCCAAGGTGGCTGTCTTCTTCCTCGCCGATAGGAGTTTCAAGCGATACGGGGTCTTGCGCGATTTTTTGGATTTCGCGGACTTTTTCCACAGATATGCCCATTTCTTCGGCTATTTCCTCGGGCGTAGGCTCTCTGCCTAAAGTTTGCAAGAGCTGTCTTGAAACTCTTATTAATTTGTTTATGGTCTCCACCATATGTACGGGGATCCTTATGGTGCGCGCTTGGTCTGCTATAGCTCTGGTAATAGCTTGTCTTATCCACCAGGTCGCATATGTGGAAAATCTAAAGCCTTTGGTATGGTCAAATTTTTCTACCGCTTTTAACAAACCTAAATTGCCTTCTTGAATCAAATCCAAAAACTGCATGCCTCTGCCTACATATCTTTTGGCTATGCTTACGACTAACCTAAGGTTTGCTTCGCTTAGCTTATTCTTGGCTTCCTCGTCGCCTTGAGCCATTCTTTCGGCAAGCGCAATTTCTTCTTCCGCGGTCAATAGCGGAACTTTGCCGATGTCTTTTAGATACATCTTAACGGGGTCTTCCACGCTGACATCGCGCATTAGCTTGTCGATATCTTCTTCGTCCTTATCGATTTGAGTAATGTTTTTTAGGACTTGAACGCCTTCTTCTTCAATAATGCGAAAGATTTCATCCATAGTCGCGGCGTCTACTTCTAATTCTGTTATAAACTTGGCCGCGATTTCGTCGTAGGTCAAATAGCCCTTGGACTTGCCCAAAGCGATTAGGCGTTCAACCTCTTGACGCTGTTTCTCTGTGAGAATGTCTTCCATTAAACCTTATACTCCTTTTTTATTGTGTTTATCTCATCCAAAAGTTTTCTTATATCTTGCATTAGTATTTTCTTTTTTTCAGGGTCTTGTTCGGCATCGCGTTCTTTGCTTATTTTATCAATATCTTGTTCCAGCGTTTCTACTTTTAGTCTTGCGTAAAAGCCCTCGTAATAACTTTTTTGGATTTCGGGATCCGTAGAATCGTTTTGAGCGTATTCTAAGATTTCGCCTATTTCTTTGTGCTCGCTCTCGTCAAAATCCAAAAAAATCTTTTTTATGTCTTTTCCGCTTTGCGCGTAAGCTAACAGCCTTTTTTGCAAATCGTCCAGGGGCAGCCTTTCAAAAGGCAGATCATATTTTGCAAAATCTTTTTTATTTATGATTGCCCACAAAAGATATTTTATAGCTTTTGTATGTAAATTATCCTTTTTTTCTTCAACTAATGCGGGGCGAACGCCTTCTATATCCTTGAAAATTTGGGCTTTTAACGATTCGAAGGTAAAACCCGTAATTTTTTGAATAATTTTTAGCGCGTTTTCTATGGAAACGTAATCTTTTAGTTGGGACGCTATGTTGCAAGCCGCTATCGCGTATTTTGACTTGCCGTCTTGAGCGCTTAAGTCGTAATCTTTTTTTAGCGATTCAAGCTTATATCTTAACAGCGGCAGCGCGTTATTAAGATACTTTTCTTTGAAGGCCTGCGCGCCTTCTTTTTTTACAACATCGTCCGGATCCTGCCCTTCGGGCAAGACCACTACCTTGACCTCCAGTCCGTTTTCTTCCAAAATATCCAATCCGCGCAAAGTCGCCTTTTGTCCCGCGGCGTCGCCGTCATAGCAAATATAGACCAAAGGAGCGTATCTTTTTAGAGTTTTGGCTTGGTCGTGGGTAAGGCTTGTCCCCATCGAAGCCACCGCTGTTTTAAAGCCCGCCGCCTGCAAAGCTATAACGTCCATATAGCCTTCGCATAAGATTACATATTTAATAGGCTCGTTTTGCTTGGCTTTTTTTAGTTCGTTGATAGCGTAAATAGTTTTGGATTTGTCAAACACCAGCGTTGCTGAAGTGTTGCGGTATTTGGCGTATTCGGTAGGCTGCAAGCTCCTGCCGCCAAAGGCTATTACCTCGTTGAAGTTATTTATAATAGGTATTATAACCCTGCCGCCAAAGACGTCATAGACTTGTCCGCTTTCGTTTCGGGCGCAAAGCCCCGCCATAATCAAATCGTCCTGATGATAGCCTTGTCCAACCAGATGTTTTACTAATTGGTGGTAATCGGGACTGTAACCAAGTCCGAATCTGGTTATTGTAGCGTCGTCTAATCCCCTTTTATATAGATATTCCAAAGCGGGCTTGCCTTCGGGAGAGCGGAGCTTTTGGTAATAAAACAACGCCGCCAAACGATTAAGCGTTAATATTAAATCGCGTTTTTGTTTTAGTTCTTTGGTTTTGTCGTCAAATTTATACGAAGGAAGCTCTAATTTGACTTCGTCGGCAAGCCTTTTTACAGCTTCCAAAAAGTCTATATTTTCTATCTTTTGAACGAATTTTATGACATTTCCGCTTTCGCCGCATCCGAAGCAATGGTAAAACTGTCTGTCCTCGTTTACCGCAAAGGACGGATCTTTTTCGTGATGAAACGGACAGCGCGCCCAATAGTTGTTGCCCTTTTTGGTCAAAGGGACATATCGGGAAATCACTGTGACAATATTATGGCTGTCTATCAGCTTGTCCAACCAATCTCTGTCAAACGCCAAAATAAACTCCGCAAATTATGTTTTTCAATATATATATTTCGACATTATATACATAAATCCTTTTTTTATTTTCGGTTTTTTTATAAAAAAATCTTATGATAAAATTTTTCTTTTGGTATTGAAACACATGAAAACCTGTGATATAATTGGGTTACACCAAAGAAAATCAATCGTTGGCGCTTGAAATTTGACGGTTGATTGGGAGAAGGGCTATGGCCACAAAACTTGACTTGGTTCTTTCGATTATGGGCTCGATTCTTCTGGTTATTGTCGCTGTATGCGCTTCTACGGTATTTGCTTTATAAGCAAGATAAATAATTGAAATCCTAAAGATTACTTCATAAAACACTATATTATACAGAGCGAAAAAACCTTCACGCATTAATGGGAAGGTTTTTTCGTTAATGCTCCTTATATTTTTTACTCGTATTCCCAGCCCTTAGGAACGAAAATTTTATTAAAGGTATAAATGGCATATCCGTCCGTCATACCCGAAAGGTAGTCGCAAACTTTTTGGCTGTCCGTTGCGTCTAGTTCGGCATAACCTCTTGGCAAACGGCTAATGTCTTCTATGAAATAATCATATAACATTTTTAGCATTTTTATGGCTTTGTGCTCTTCTTCTTTGGGCTTGCTGTTGTTATATACGCGTTCAAACAAAAACTCCAACAACTTTCCGCTCGCTTGGGAAAACTCTTTGTCCATTTTGACATAAGGTTGGTTTTGACTGGTTTTGATAACATTATTTATCATATTGTTAATACGGTCGCGCGAGGTTTTGCCCAAAACATCGGTTATATATTTGGGCAAATCTTCTTCGCTCAACACGTTAGCCCTAATGGCGTCGTCTATGTCATGGTTTATATAAGCTATTCTATCAGCCAAAGACACTACCGCTCCTTCCAGGGTGCTAGGATTGCCGCTGGCGCGATGGTTTAAAATTCCGTCTTTTACTTCGTAAGTCAAATTTAATCCCTTAAAGTTGTTTTCCAAAACTTCGACAACCCTTAAGCTCTGGACATTATGCTCGAAATTGCATTCTTTTAACGCTCTTTCGCCCGCATGCCCAAAAGGCGTGTGCCCCAAATCATGCCCTAACGATATGGCCTCGGTTAAGTCTTCGTTTAGCCTTAAAGCGCGCGCAATGCTCCTTGCTATCTGCATCACCTCAAGCGTATGAGTCAGCCTGGTGCGGTAGTGGTCGCCCTCGGGCGATAAAAATACCTGGGTTTTGTGCTTTAATCTTCTAAAAGATTTGCAATGAATTATTCTATCTCTATCCCGCATAAAGTCCGTGCGATAAGGACAAGGCTCTTCGAATTTAGCGCGCCCCTTAGTGTCTTTTGACTTAAAGGCATAAGGACTTAGGTATTTTTCTTCGATTTCATATTGAATTAATTTTGTATCCATTATTATAATTATACCATTCATTAATAAGAATTTAAATATGCGCTTTAAAAAAGTTTACGCATTGAATACTTCTGAATATTGTGATATAATTTTTATATACAAATTTTTACATTTTTTTACAATTTTAGATAAAAGAGGTTGATTTATGGATTTTTGCCCGTTATGTTATTCCGACGCGTCCATTGAAAACGCCTCGTACGCAGGACATAAGAAAGTCAAATGCCCTATTTGCGGCGAATTTTATTTTGCGAAAAACCTTTTTGACGATCCAAAACTGGCGGTTTGCGCCTATATCTACAACGCTTTGAAGAACAATAATATAATTTCCTTTTTTACTAACAGTTCCGAATTATCTAAACCGTTGAATTCTAATATGGATTTGGTTAAGGTTGAGCAATTATTGGACCTGTATCCCAAAAACTTAAGCGAATTAATCGACCAAAGCGTTATGAATATCGCTTTCTATATCAAAAAAATAGGCGTCAAAATTAATAATATTTACCTAACCAATGTCATGGATCGCCAATACGCTCGTAAAAGCGCTTTGTTAAAGACCTTGTTCTGCGTTTACGACAATAATGTTGAGCAGGTTTCAGTTTTGCTAAAGCATTTGGAAAAGCTTGGATATATTGAGCCTTTGTCGGTAGGCGTATTTACTCTTACGCTTTCGTTTAAGGGCTGGATGAGAGTGGAAAAACTCCAAAACAAAACTTCGACCATTAATCAAGCGCTTATAATAGCAAGCCCCAGAGAAGAAATGCTCTCATGCAGAAATGTGTTAAAACAGGTCGCGTCTAATTTGAATTTGGTTCCCAAATTCTCCGACGAAAGCAAATACTCAAAGCCGGTAACTACCGAAACTTTTTATGAAATCAGGCGAAGCAAGCTTATTATAGCAGACCTTACATATTACAAACCGCATGTCTATTATGAAACGGGGTATGCCGAAGCGTTAAAAAAGCCTGTAATATACACTTGCAAGCAAGGCTATTCGGTAAAGAGACAGTTAGATATTATTCATAATAACCTTATTAAATGGGATTCGCTTGAACAATTGCGCGACGCGCTGATGATAAGAGCAGCGGCGCAGTTAAATATCTATAAATAAAAAAAATTACCGCTTTAAAAAGCGGTATTTTTTTATAATAATTCGTATTTTTTGATTACATTTTCGGCTATAACTCTTTTGGTGACGCGTTGATCCATCGCCTGTCTTTCTATGTATTTATGGGCCTGGACTTCGGTCATCTTCATTTTTTCCATAAGAACAAGCTTTGCTCTAGTGACGATTTTTAAATCCTCTAATTTGCCTTGAAGTTTCTTTACCTCGTTTTTGGTGTCGACTATTCTTCTGCCGGAAGAGAGAGCAAATTTAACCATTTTATAAAAGAAATTACGGTTGATAGGCTTGGTAAGAACTAATATTCCATAATCCTCTACCATTTCGGCAAGCTCGTCTTCAGTTCCGTCCATAGTTAACATCAAGCAAGAGCAGTCGAAATTTTGGACAATATATAACGCCAGGTCGCTTGCGCTTTCGTCCGAAAGCGGAGTGTCTATTATGCAAAGGGAAAAATTTTGGGTGGCAAAGGTTCGCCTAGCCATGCCGGCGCTATTAACCGTAAAAACATCGTTAAAGCCTGCGTTTTTTAAAAAATCTTTTAAGGCGTCGCAAACCTTTTGGGATTTGGAAACCAATAAAATGTTATCCATAGGATAACTCCCTTTCTTGTCAGCGCTTAGGAATAAAAGCTTTGATTAGCCTTTGGGGTAATACTTCTTTAACAAACTCGCTGTTTGCGGCAATCTCTTCCGCTTCTTGTATATTGCTGGGCAGTTCTTTTATGCCGTTTGCCTTGGCGTAAGTCTGTGTAACAATAGTATCTACCGCGGGAGAAAGCTGCAAACCTTTTTGAATGCCTTCTAATCCTGCGTTTATCAATAATGTGAAAACCAAATAAGGATTGCACATCATATCTGCTGAGCGAATTTGTATCTTGGAATTCTCCTCTTGATCCCATGACAGCCTTAATAGCTGGGAAACATTTTTGGTTGACCAGCTTATATACTTGGGCGCTCTAAAGTATCCAAATCTTTGATATGAGCTTTCGTGAGAATTTAAGAATAGAGTCATATCGGGAATTCTGTTAAGGATACCGGCGATAAAACTCTGGGCTTTTTCGTTAAAGTTAGCCTTATTGAATAGATTTTTGCCGTTTTCGTATAAGCTCATATTTATTTGAAGCGCCGTTCCGCTCTTATCGCTTAACGGTTTAGGTAAAAAGCAAGCGTATAGGCCGTTTCTGTCCGCAACGGTGCTTACCACATATTTAAAGGTGGTAATATTATCCGCGCAGTTTAAGGCGTTGCTCTTTTCAAATTCTATTTCGTTTTGGCCAGGTCCGTGTTCATGGTGAGAGGTTTTGGGTTTTATACCCATTTGTTCTAGGATAAGGCAAATCTCGCGGCGGATGTTTTCGCCCTTGTCTTGAGGCGCCATATCAAGATAGCCGCCGTAATCAAAAGGCTCTAATGTGGGCTTTCCGTCTTCGTCTTTTTTGAACAAATAAAACTCGCAGGAGGCGGAAAAATGCAAATGAAGTCCCATCTGTTCGGCTTTTTGCTGAGCCTTTTTTAGCAGCATTCTGCCGTCTTCAAAATCCTCTTGACCGCCTCTTTTTATATCGCAGAAAAAGCGAACTACCCTGCCGTTTGAGGGACGCCAAGGCAAAAGCGCGACGGTCGAAGCGTCCGGGAATAGATATAAATCAGACTCTTCCTCGTTTAAAAACCCCTGAACAGAGGAAGCGTCAAACGGCACGCCGTTATTGAAGGCGTTTTCCAATTCGTCCGACATTATGGAAAGGTTTTTTAAATTGCCGTAAACGTCGCAAAACGCAAGTCTGATAAATTTTATATCGTTTTCCTTAACGTATTCTTTGATGTCGTTTTTTATAATTTCCATTTCCTAACTCCCACATGTTTTATTTTATTATTTCTTTGTAATTTTAATTTATTATACTATATTTATGGGTAAAGTTAATGCATGAAAATTAATTATAAGTATAAAGTTGTTTATAGGGCGTCTTGGAGTTGGGCGTTATCTCATAAAAGTTATGATTCATAATTTCGTCAAAGTTAAATCCAAAATACTCGCAAAAGTTTTTGATATAATTTTCATACTCTTTTAAATCATCGTTATTTGCGATTTTTGCGTTAACCTTACTGGAAAGACCGCTAGGAAGCTTATTGGCTCTTAGCACAATCTTGCCGCCGTGCATTCCCGAACCGCAATAGTAGCCGGCAACCTTTTCTTCGTCATACAAACCTAACACTATAATAAGGCCTCCTGCCTGGTATTCGCCCAAGAAACTGCCCGCTCTGCCTCCGATGACCATTACGGGAAAGTTTTCTTTATATGCTTTCATATGGATGCCGGCGCGGTAGCCCACATTTCCTCTGATATATACCACGCCGCCGCGCATTCCATAGCCGACCGTGTCGCCGCAATCGCCGTAAATTACGATTTCGCCGCTGTTCATTGTATCCGCTATGGCGTCTTGGGCGTTGCCGTTAATTATGATCTTAGCGCCGTCTAGATAGGCGCCCGTTCCGTTGCCGGCCGTTCCGTTGACGGTAATTAATTTATCCTTTAGCCCGCAGCCTAAATATCTTTGTCCATAGGCATTTTGAATGGTAATTTCTTTTTCGTTCAAGGCCTTAACCGCGTCGTTTAAATCTTTATATGAAGCGAACTTTAATGCGTCTAACGTCATACTTCTTCTCCTAAGCATTTCTTGATTTTATATAGTCCGAACGCCGCAAGCGTAGGGTATTTTTTTATTAATTCAAAATCTATTTCGGATAGCGGCGTCTGTTCCCTTATCAGCGAGGTATATATACCCGCCTTTTGAATATTTCCCGCTAGGATAAAGCCTTTTAATCTATCGTCCTTATAAAACAATCTCTTATAATTTTCGCCGTCGGATTCTACATAGCTTTCTCCTACTATACTGCCCGCGCTTAATATGTGGTATCCAAAAAATCCTATCGCGTTCATAGGAAACGCGTTTTTATATGACTTATAACCGCCCGCCATATTGACGCCCGCGCAAAAGCCTTGTATGTAAGCATTGGGCAGCAGCGCCAAAATTTTGGTTTGCTCCGATGTTATGTCATAGCTTAAAACGCAATCCCCGGCGGCGTAAATAGAATCTGCCGTAGTCTTGCAAGTTTCGTCTATGATTATGCCTCTGTTAATCTGGGCTATATTTTCAAGCAGTTCGACATTAGGCCTTACGCCCGCGGCAATGACCAATATATCAAATTCTATTTCTGCGCCGCTTTTCATATAGGCCTTATTTTCTTCAAATCTAATAACGCTGTCGCCTAACAAAAATTTTATTCCGTTATTTTCTATTACCTTTTTGACAATAGCCGAACACTCTTTATCAAGCACGCTTGGCATGACTTGGTCGGCGAGATCTGTTACCGTTATGCCGCCTGCCCTTTTTGCCAGAGCTTCGGCGCATTTTAAACCGATTAGGCCGGCGCCTATGATAAAGACTCTGGAGTCAGGGGTAAGCTTTTCGTTTAGCGCCAAAGCGTCGTCAAGCGACATAAATGTGAATTTGGTTCGAACATTATCTAACCCCTCAAAATTCGGCACAAAAGGCTTGCTGCCTGTCGCTATCAAAAGCTTTTCGTATTTAGTTTCGCCTATCGAGGTAATGACTATCTTTTTCTCGGCGTCAATTTTTAAGGCTTCGGCGCAAATAAAGTTAACATTATTATCTGCGTAAAAACTGTCCGAGCGGTATTTCATATTTTGCAAAGTAGTCTTGCCCTGCAATAAATAAGAAATCAAAGGTCGGGAATAAGTATGGTATTTTTCTTTTGAGATAACGGTTATATCGCCCAGCTTATCGACCTCTCTTATGCCTTCCACCGCGCCGATTGCCGCCGCGCTGTTGCCTATAATTACGTATTTTGCCATGTTACCTCTCCTCGAATACGATTGCTTGGTTAGGACAGTTTTGAACGCAGGTAGGTATTCCGCCGTTGTCTATGCATAGTTGACATTTTAATACGCTCTTGCCGCCGTCGTAAGAAATAGCCCCGTAAGGACATACCAAAACGCAGGTGCAACAGCCTACGCATTTTTCTTTATCGATTACCACCGCTCCGTCAGCCTTTTGCAAAGCGCCCGTAATACAGCTCTTAACGCATATAGGCTCTTTGCAATGGCGGCAGTTAACCGCAAATGTCACATCGTCGATATTATCGACATATATCCTTGACGATATTTTTCTATTCTTTAGCGCCTTAACCATATCTTTTAATCCCGAATTAGCAAAGGCGCAATAATATTCGCAAAGTTTGCAGCCCAGACACCATTTTTCGTTAACATATACTCTCTTCATCAATTCACCCTCAATAAAAGACTTCGCCTGCATGCTTGATGCCTAAGATTTCCAGCTCTTTTTGGTTTAAGCCTACGCCTCTTAGCATCAGTCTGTTTCCTCTTAGCGCTTCTATGGAATTAATACCCATTCCGCCTAGCATTTCTTTGATTTCGTGCTTCCATGCGGTGAGCAGATTAACCAATCTTTTGTATCCTATTTCGGGATTGAGTCTCTTGACAAGTTCAGGCTTTTGGGTAGCGATTCCCCAATTGCAATTACCCGTGTGGCAGCTTCTGCAAAGGTGGCAGCCAAGCGCTATCAACGCCGCGGTAGCTATATATACCGCGTCCGCGCCGAGCGCGACAGCCTTAACAATATCGGCGCTGTTGCGAATACTTCCCGCTACCACAATAGAAACATTATCCCTAATGCCTTCTTTTCTTAACATTGAATCTACGCTTGCCAGAGCCAACTCGATAGGTATTCCCACATTATCCCTAATACGCGTGGGCGCAGCGCCCGTGCCGCCTCTAAAACCGTCTATAGCGATAATATCCGCGCCGCTTCTTGCTATGCCGCTTGCGATTGCCGCGACATTATGAACGGCGGCGATTTTGACAATTACGGGCTTGGTGTAATCGGTGGCTTCCTTTAGCGAATATACAAGCTGTCTTAAATCTTCAATAGAATAAATGTCATGGTGAGGCGCGGGCGAAATGGCGTCCGTGCCTTCGGGAATCATTCTGGTCTTGCTTATGTCGCCCACTATCTTGCTGCCGGGCAGATGTCCGCCTATGCCGGGTTTTGCGCCTTGCCCGATCTTAATCTCTATCGCGGCGCAATTGTCCAAATACTCTTTGCTAACGCCGAATCTGCCGGAAGCGACCTGGACAATGGTGTTGTTTTTGTATTTATAAAAATTAGAATGTAAACCGCCCTCGCCGGTGTTATAATATGTTCCGATTTCCGCAGCCGCGCGGACTATGCTCTCGTGCGCGTTATAGCTAATTGAGCCGTAAGACATCGCGGAGAACATAACCGGCAGCGACAATTCAAGCATATTCTTGCAGTTATTGACTAATCTGCCGTTGCTGTCTCTTTCCACCGTTGTAGGTTTTTTGCCCAAGAAAACCTTTGTTTCCATCGGTTCTCTTAAGGGGTCTATTGAAGGGTTGGTAACCTGGGAAGCGTTAATCAGCATTTTGTCCCAATAAATCGGATATTCTTTGGGCGTGCCCATTGATGAGAGCAAAACGCCGCCGCTTTCCGCCTGTCTGTATATGTCGCTTATATCATCATGTTTCCAAGAATTATTGAGCTTAAAGGTGTTGTCGCTCTTTACTATCTTGAGCGCTCTCGTAGGACACAAGGTTACGCATCTTTGGCAGTTAACGCATTTTGAGCTGTCGTGGAGCATTTTGTTGGCCTCGGCATCGTAGCTGTGGACGCAATTGGCGCACTGCCTTTCGCAAACCCTGCAAGTTATACATTTATCGTAATCTCGAATAACTTCGTATTCGGGATAAAAATAATTAATAGGCATGGTCATTCTCCTTTATTGAGTTCAACGATAACGGGCTCTCCGCCCTCAGGCGCCCAAACCCTATCCAGATCGGGCTGAATAATCCTAATAGCCCCCTCTTCGCTCGCAAAATAAACCGTATCGCCTTTTTCGGCAGCGACGAGCGAACGCAGTTTTAGTCTGTCGTTTAGCGCCATAATGCCGCCTTCATATCCTACTAATATGGAGAAAGGGCCGGTTATAAGCAGGCTGGAAAACGCCTTTCTTAGATAGGTGTAATAGTCCCTTTTGTCCTGTTCCATTTCGTCTATTACGGCCCAAAACGGCGCGGCTACTATATGAGCTGTTTCGGTTAGATTTAATCCTCTTTTTCTGGTCAGAAAATCTATTATATAGGTTATTACCTCGGTGTCGGTCAACAATGTGCATTTGTAGCCAAACATTTCTATATATCTTCTGTTGGCGTCGTATGACGAAATTTCGCCGTTATGCACCACGCTGCAGTCTAACAGCCCAAACGGATGCGCCCCGCCCCACCAGCCGGGAGTATTAGTGGGATATCTGCCGTGGGCAGTCCAGCAATAAGCCTGGTAGGTATCAAGCTTATAAAACTCTCCTACGTCTTCGGGAAAGCCAATCGCTTTGAATATGCCCATATTCTTTCCGCTAGAAAAAATATACGCGCCGTTTATGTTGGAATTGATGTGCATTACGCAGCGGGCAACAAACTCTCTGTCGTCTATTTCGTCTGTTAATACTTCGGTCTTGGAATTTACGAAATATCTCCAAATCAAAGGGGTATCAGTTATATTTTTATGTCGCGCAGTGGGGATTTCTTCCTTATGGACAATCTCAAAATTATTTTTTATATATTCTTCGCACTGTGATTTTGCAAAGCTGTCGTCATAGAATAGATGAAAAGCGTAAAAATCTTTATATTCGGGATAAATTCCGTAACCGGCGAAGCCTCCTCCTAATCCGTTTGACCTTTCTCGCATTACCCTTATGGACTTTATTATATCTTCTCCGCATGTCAATCTGCCATCCTTATTAAAAATAGCCGAAACCGCGCAGCCTGAGGGTATTCTAATCTGTCCTTCTTTTAATAACATGTTTGCCTCTCCTTTGGGGACAAAAAAAGGCGTTTTAAATAATAAGCTTTTAGCTTATATTTAAAAACGCCTTTGTTTTTAAAATTTTAAATACTTTAGTTATTTAGTTGTTTAAACTTATAAGCGTATTAATATTATATTTTTGACTTTTCGCTATGTCAACATTTTGGTATTAATATATATACTAATTATTTTTTATACCTTTCATAATGATACGTTATAATGAATTTGCGTGCAATAAATACTGTTTATAATTTGTTTTTTTGAACAATAATAATTAGTATTTATGTGTCATATAAATATCAATTAACATGAAATTTAATTATTTTTGTTGACTTTATAATGATTTCGCATATAATTTAGTGTATAAAAATTTAATAGAAAAAAGTATAAAGCAAAGGCGCTTTTAGAGATACTAAAAGCGCCTTTTATTTTGTGTAAAGGAGATGAATTATGAAAAACTTACCGGAAATTTACGGAAGCATGGTGTTCAATGACAGCGTCATGAAGCAACGGCTGCCTTCGGAAATTTACAAGGCGATGAAAAAGACTATTAATCAGGGACAGCCTCTAGATCCCAGCATTGCCGACACGGTGGCGAACGCCATGAAGGATTGGGCGATTGAAAAAGGCGCGACGCATTATTCCCACTGGTTTCAACCTATGACGGGTATAACCGCGGAAAAACACGAGAGCTTTATATCGACAGAGCCCGGCGGCAAAGTTATTATGGAATTCTCGGGAAAAGAACTCATAAAAGGCGAGCCCGATGCTTCTAGCTTTCCGTCCGGTGGCATAAGGGCGACTTTTGAGGCTAGGGGTTATACGACATGGGATCCTACTTCGTATGCGTTTGTAAAAGATAATACTTTGTATATCCCTACCGCGTTTTGCTCTTATAGCGGCGAAGTGCTTGATAAGAAAACCCCTCTATTGCGCTCGATGGACGCGCTTGACAAACAAGCTAAGAGAATTTTAAAGCTCTTCGGCATCACTGATGTCAGCAGAGTATTCTCGGTGGTAGGCTCAGAGCAAGAATATTTCTTAATAGACCAAGACAAATTCGCAAAACGCAAGGACTTAATCTTTAGCGGAAGAACGCTGTTTGGAGCTAAGCCCCCGAAAGGTCAAGAAATGGAAGACCATTATTTTAGCTCCCTAAAGCAAAGGGTTTCGGATTATATAAAAGACCTAAACGAAGAGCTTTGGAAACTGGGCATTCCCGCTAAGACCGCGCATAATGAAGTAGCGCCTTCGCAACACGAGCTTGCGCCCATTTATGAAAACACTAACATAGCTACCGACCACAACCAGTTAATTATGGAACTGATGAAAAAGGTCGCGTTTAAGCACGGACTAGCTTGCTTATTGCACGAAAAGCCTTTTGCGGGAATTAACGGCAGCGGCAAACACAATAACTGGTCGGTCGTAACGGATACCAAACTTAATCTCTTTGACCCCGGCAATTCGCCTGAAGAAAACGCTTTGTTCTTGTTGTTCTTGACGGCGGTAATTAGAGCGGTTGACAAACATCAAGATCTATTGAGAGTCTCCGTAGCAAGCGCCGGCAACGACCACAGACTAGGAGCAAACGAAGCGCCGCCTGCGATTATTTCGATTTATCTAGGCGACGAATTGACCGAAGTTGTGGAATCGCTCTTAAACGGCAATAAATTTAACAAGAAAGAAAAGCAGCAAATGCAGATCGGCATTGATTCCCTGCCTCAATTCCCTAAGGACAACACCGACAGAAACCGCACGTCGCCGTTCGCGTTTACGGGCAACAAATTTGAGTTCCGCATGGTAGGCTCTTCCTTCTCTATTTCGGGGCCCAACATCGTGCTCAACACAATTTTGGCGGAATCCTTGGACGATTTTGCTACCGAGCTTGAGCAAGCTCAAGACTTTAACGAAGCTCTCAACAGAATTATTAAAGAAAACCTAAGAGCCCATAAGAGAATTATTTTTAATGGAAACAACTACAGCGATGAATGGCGCCAAGAAGCTGAAAGAAGAGGCCTATTAAATCTGCAAAGCACGGTGGACGCGCTGCCTTACTTTATCAGCGATAAAAATATAGAGCTGTTTAGCAAGTATAAAGTATTTAACGCTAAAGAAATACACTCCAGATACGATATTTTGGTCGAAAACTACATCAAGACCAGAAATATCGAAGCTATTACCATGGTTGACATGACAAGACAACAGATTATACCCGCGGTAGAGAAATATATCAATGTTCTCACCGATACCGGTATTAAGAAAAAGAGTCTGTCGAGCGAAATCAGCGTAGAATTTGAAGCCAAGATGATTCAAAGACTGTCCGCTCTGCTGCTTGATCTTTATGAAAAGGTTGAGACATTGGAAGCCAACATCAAAGCTAAAAAAGGCTCAGATTTGATTGAAATCGCAAGATATTATAAAGATGTAATCCTTAAAAACATGGATTCGCTCAGAGCGACTGCGGACGAACTGGAAAGACTTACAGACTCTGCATATTGGCCTATACCCACTTACGCGGACATCCTGTTCTCCGTGTAAGAGAAAAATACTGGTCAGCCAACTCCTTTAAGAAATCGTCTAAAGCCTTAGGCTTTAGACGATTTCTTTTTGTCAAAAAAATTAAGACCGCCAAAAGCGGTCTTAATCTCTAAAAGTAGATGAACGGGAGGTTAATTTTCAACAGCCATAGGCTCTTATATTAACGCCCTTTTGGGCAAGATATTCTTTTATTTCATAAACGGAAAAATTGCGATCCATTCTTGGCGAATAAAGCATGCTACTGATGATTGCGGCTTGGGCGTCGGTTTCTTTAAATAATTTTTCCAGATGTTCAGGTTTTCCTGCGCCGCCCGAGGCTATTAAGGGCACTTTTACTTTTGCTTGTGCCAGTTTCATTATTTCAAGGTCATAGCCGCATAGCCCGCCGTCGTTATCGATGCTGTTTATACAAATTTCGCCCGCGCCTAAATCGGCGCCGCGTTTTATCCATTCAACAGCGTCCATGCCGGTTGCAACACGCGCGCCGTCTATGAAAACTTCGTAACCGCTAGGGGTTTTGCCCGTGCGTTTTACCTGGGTGGATAAGACAATGCATTGAGATCCGAAAGCCTTCGCGCCTTCGTTAATAATTTGGGGGTTGCGAACTGCCATCGAGTCTATGCTGACCTTTTCGGCGCCCGCTTTTAAAACCGAATACATATCATCGAGATTGGCTATACCGCCGCCAACGGTGAACGGTATAAATACATTTTTTGCCACATTTTTTACGGTTTCAAGGTCTATGCTTCTTTTTTCCGCGCTGGCGTTGATGTCATAAAATATTATCTCATCAATATGGGCTTCATACAGTGATTTGGCGAGCATTTCGGCGGGCGCGACGTCTATATTGTCCTGGAATTTTACCGCCTTAGTAACCCTGCCGTTGATTACATCAAAGCATGCTATTAATCTTTTAGTCAGCATTAGCGCCTCCTTTTAAGGTCAAAAAGCTTTTAAGCAGTTTCAGTCCCTGTTCTCCGCTTTTTTCCACATGGAACTGCGCGCCAAAGATGTTTTCCCTGTTAACAGCCGCGGTAAAAATCTTGCCGTATTCCGCCGTTGCCCATATGTCTTCTTTGTTTTGGGGTTGGGCGTGATAGGAATTTACAAAGTAATAATAACCATCGTTAGCTTGTATGTTAGTTTTCTTTATAAATTTTACATAATTCCAGCCCATTTGAGGAACGCGAACGGTTGAAGAATCAAATTTTACGACTTTGCCCTTAAGCCACCCTAAGCACTCCGCGTCGCCCTCTTCGCTGTATTCAAAAACTATTTGCATTCCTATGCAGATACCCAGATAAGGTATCTTTTTATTTATGACGGCGTCTTGCAATGCGGGCAATAAGCCTGTTTCTTCTAGCGACTGCATTGTGGCTTTGGCCGTTCCTACGCCGGGCAATATAATATGAGTAGAGTCGATTAAGTCTTCGGGCTTTTTGGCGTATTCCGCGTTAAATCCGATACGCTCTACGGCATGCATGACGCTGCTGGAATTGCCCGCTTTATAGTCTATAATTTTAATTTTCACTAAAAAATCTCCCTAAACAGTCTAGACCTTAAATGCCCTATATAAAAAAAGCGTAAATTTATACGTTAAAACCGTATAAATGAACGCCTTTGTTCTCTATTTTAATTATCATCTATATTTTTATTGTAACAAACCAACATATTATAAGTCAAATATATAATGATATTATTCCCACTCGATTGTCGCGGGAGGTTTGGTGGTTATGTCATAAACCACTCTGTTTATGCCTTTTACTTCGTTGACTATACGCCTACTAACCTTTTCCAATACTTCGTATGGAATTCGGGCAAAATCAGCCGTCATAAAATCTTCGGTGGTAACGCCTCTTAACGCCAGCAAATAGTCATAAGTCCTGGAATCGCCCATAACCCCTACCGAGCGAACGGACGTTAAAACGGCAAAATACTGATGTATTTCTGTCGATAGCCCCGCTTTTTCTATTTCGCCGCAAAAGATTGCGTCGGCCTCGCGCAGAATATCGGCTTTATCTTTCGTAACTTCCCCTATTATTCTGGCCGCTAAGCCCGGTCCGGGGAAAGGTTGTCTTGATACAAGCGACTCGGGCAGGCCAAGAAGTCTGCCAAGCCTTCTTACTTCGTCTTTAAACAACAATCGCAAAGGCTCGATCACGCCTTTGAATCTTAGGTTTTTGGGCAGCCCTCCTACATTATGGTGGCTCTTTATAACCGCCGAAGTGTCCGTGCCCGATTCTATGATGTCGGGATAAATAGTGCCTTGCGCCAAATAGTCCGCGCCTACTTTTAGGGCTTCTTCCTCAAAGACGGCGGCGAATTCCGCGCCAATTATCTTGCGCTTTTGTTCGGGATCGGTTACGCCTTTTAACTTGGAGTAAAATCTATCCGCTGCGTTTACCCTTACGAAATTAATATCCGCGTCTTTAAACGCAGCCTCTACGTTATCGCCCTCGTCCTTTCTCATAAGTCCGTGGTCAACGAATATGCAAGTCAATCTCTTGCCTATTGCTTTGGAAAGCAGCGCCGCGCATACCGAAGAATCCACTCCGCCGGAAAGGCCAAGCACTATCCTGCCTTCGCCCACAGTCTTGCGGACATCTTCTATAGCGGTATTTATATAGTCTTCCATATGCCAGTCGCCCTTACAGCCGCATATGTCAAAAATAAAGTTTTTTAAAATTTGCGTTCCGTTTTGGGTATGAACCACTTCGGGATGAAATTGAACCGCGTATATCTTTTTTTCTTCGTTTTCCATGGCGGCATATGGACAATTATTGGTATAAGCGCTGGCTTTAAAGCCTTGGGGCGCCTTTTCTATATAATCGCCGTGGCTCATCCAAGTAATGCCTGGGGATTTTATGCCTTTAAATAACTTAGTATCTTCAAAAAAAGTTTCGGTTTTGCCATATTCGGACGCTGCGGCAGCCCTGACAATCCCGCCTAAACAATGAGCGAGACTTTGCGCGCCGTAGCAAATGCCGAGAACGGGAATACCGCTTTCTAAAATTGCGGCGTCCAAAGCGGGCGCGTTGGGCGCGTAAACGCTGTTAGGACCGCCGGATAAAATAATTCCCTTGGGATTGAGTTTTGAGATACCTTGCTCCGCCTTTTTATAAGGATAAATTTCGCAATAAACGCTCATTTCGCGCACCCTGCGCGCTATAAGTTGAGCGTATTGTCCCCCAAAATCAATTATTAATATGGCCTGATTCATAACAACTCCTAAATCTCAAATTCGCCGTCAAATACTTTTTGAACCGAGCCCGAGAATAAAACTCTTTCGGGCGTATAATTTACCGTCAAATCTCCGCCCCTTAACATTACTCTTATGTCCGCGCCTTCTAGACAATATCCGTTTAACACAGCCGCCACAACGCCCGCGCAAGCGCCGGTGCCGCAAGCGAGCGTCTCTCCGCTGCCGCGTTCCCATACCCTCATCTTAATGGTGTATTTATCTACAATTTCTACAAATTCTACATTGGTTCTGTCGGGGAACGCCGTATGGTTTTCTATGAGGCTGCCCAGTCCGGTTACGTCCGCTTTGTCGACATTGTCTACGAATATTACGCAATGGGGGTTGCCCATAGACAAGCACGTGATTTTATATGTTTGACCGTCAACCTCTAAGGGATAATTAATTATCAAATCTGCTTGGGTATCCAATTTTACCGGAATTCTTTCGGGCTTAAACTCTGCTTTTCCCATATCCACGGTTACGCTGTCCACTAGGCCGTGGCGCGTTCTTAACATCAAAGTCTTTATACCGCTTAATGTTTCAATTTGAATTACCGTTTTGTTGACTATTCCGTTGTCATATAAATATTTGCCCACGCATCTAATCGCGTTTCCGCACATCTTGCCCTCGCTGCCGTCAAGGTTGAACATTCTCATCTTAGCGTCCGCTATTCTGGAAGGGCATATTAACACGATGCCGTCGCTGCCTACGCCGTAATGGCGATCCGAAAGATATACCGCCAGGGATTCGGGCGCTTGGACATTTTCTTTGAAGCAGTCTATGAAAATAAAGTCGTTGCCGGCCGATTGCATTTTGGTAAAACCTATTTTGGTTTTGTGCCTTCTCATATTGTTTATATCGACAAGCTCGATGTTAGACGCGTTGTAACGGCTCTTAAGACTGTCGGCAAGCGCTTCGGCGGTGTCAACAGAAGTCAGGCAAGGAATACCCAGCGATGCCGCCCTGCTTCTAATTTTTACGTCGTCTTGTCTGGGGTCTCTGCCTTTGGCCGAGGTGGAGATTATATAATTTATCTTTCCGCTCTCAAGCAAAGTCATCGAGTTGTCGTGAGGGTTGTCGCTTATCTTGTTGACTCTGAATACGTTTAACCCTTTCTTTTCCAGCGCGCTTGCAGTGCCGTGCGTAGCGTATATAGTAAAGCCGAGTCTTGCAAATTTTTCCGCTATGTAAGAAATCTCGGTCTTGTCGCTGTCTCGCACGGTGATGAATACGCCGCCTGTCTTTTGCATCTTGTAGCCGGCCGCAAGCAGGCCTTTATATAGCGCTTCTTCAAGGTTTTTGCCTATGCCCAGCACTTCGCCCGTAGATTTCATTTCAGGGCCTAAGTGCGTATCGACGTCGGCTAGCTTTCCAAACGAGAATACCGGCACCTTAACCGCGGTATAAGGCGAGGCTCTGTATAATCCTGTTCCAAAGCCGATAGTGGAGAGCTTTTCGCCGAGCGAAACTCTGACCGCCAGCTCGCACATGGGAATTCCCGTAACCTTGCTTAAATAAGGCACTGTTCGGCTGGAACGCGGGTTGACTTCGATTACATATATGTCATCTTTTAGAATGATATATTGAATATTGATAAGGCCGACGGCGTTAATTCCCAGGCACATTTTTTTGGTTATATCTAGAATTTTATTAGCCATGCTGTCGTCAATATGGATAGCGGGATATACTGCGCAGCTGTCGCCCGAGTGAATGCCCGTGCGTTCAATATGCTCCATTATACCCGGCAGCAACACGTCTTCGCCGTCGCAAATGGCGTCCACTTCAATTTCTCTGCCTGAGAGATATTTATCAATAAGGACGGGATTGTCCTGCTTGTGCCTTAAAATAATGTCCATGTATTCGGCGGTATCGCTGTCGTTGAAGGCGATTATCATGTTTTGACCGCCCAGAACATAGGAAGGACGCAAAAGCACGGGATAGCCTAAGTTGTTAGCCGCTTCTAGAGCTTCTTCTTTGGTATAGACCGTAAAGCCTTGAGGGCGTTTTATCTTAAGCTTTTCCAACAACTCGTCAAAGCGTCCTCTGTCCTCCGCCATATCTATGCTGTCAAACGGCGTTCCGATGATTTTGATTCCGTTTTGGTGGAGGTGTTTGGCCAGTTTTATAGCGGTCTGGCCGCCAAACGCCGCAAAAACTCCTATGGGATTTTCCAACTTAATAATATGCAGAACATCTTCGGGGGTAAGCGGCTCAAAATACAATCTGTCCGAAATGTCAAAGTCGGTTGAAACTGTTTCAGGGTTGTTGTTTATGATTACGACTTCGTATCCAAGCTTTCTTAGCGTTCTTGCGCAATGCACGCTCGCGTAGTCAAACTCTATGCCCTGGCCTATGCGGATAGGTCCCGAGCCTAAGACTACGACTACTTCTTTATCGCTCTTTTGTTCTTGCTCCGCTTCGTTTTCAGCGCCGCTGTCTTGCGGTTGATATATGCCGTAATAATACGGGGTCTCCGCCGCAAATTCTGCCGCGCAAGTGTCAACCATTTTATATTGAGGCGTTAATTTAAAGGGAACTTCTTTGCCGCTTATTCTCTTAATAGCCGCGTCCGTAAAGCCCTTAATTTTGGCCTTTATGTATAGATCGTCTGTAAGGGGGGTATCGGCAAGCGCTTTTTCTATATCGACTAGATTTTGAATTTTATGTAAGAACCAGCGGTCTATTTTTGAGATATTAAATATTTCGTCGATTGAATGACCGCGTTTTAGGTATTCGTAAATCGCAAACAGTCTTTCGTCCGTAGCGTTTTTGATAAGCGCAAACAGCTCTTGGTCGCTAAGCTTTTGGGTGGCCGGATTGTTTAGCGTATCCAGTCCGATTTCCACGCTTCTTACTGCTTTCATCAGCGCGGATTCGAAACTGTCCGAAATGGACATTACCTCGCCTGTGGCTTTCATTTGCGTGCCCAGCTCGCGTTTTGCATACACAAATTTATCAAAGGGCCACTTGGGGAATTTTACCGCCACATAGTCAAGAGTAGGCTCAAAAGCGGCATAAGTTTTGCCTGTTACCGCGTTTTTTATCTCGTCTAAGCGGTAGCCGATTGCTATTTTGGTTGCGACCTTAGCTATCGGATAGCCCGTCGCTTTGGACGCGAGCGCAGAAGAACGAGAAACTCTGGGGTTTACCTCAATTACCGCGTATTCGAACGAATCGGGGTTGAGAGCGAATTGGCAGTTGCATCCGCCTTCGACGCCAAGCTCGTCTATAATGCTTAAAGCCGCCGAGCGAAGCATCTGATATTCTTTATCAGCAAGCGTTACCGCTGGAGCTATTACAATACTGTCGCCTGTGTGAATGCCCACGGGGTCGAAGTTTTCCATAGAGCATATTGTTATTGTGTTGCCCGCGCTGTCGCGCATTACTTCAAACTCTATTTCTTTCCAGCCCGCTATGCATTTCTCAATCAAAACTTGATTTATGGGCGACAACTCCAGTCCGTTTCGGACTATGTCGTTTAACTCTTCATGGTTGTGCGCTATGCCGCCGCCGCTTCCGCCCAGCGTATATGACGGACGGACAATTACGGGGAAGCCAATCCTATCGGCAAACTCTTGCGCGGTTTTTATATCGGTCGCTATGACCGAGGGCACGCAAGGCTGGCCTATCTTTTCCATAGTCTCTTTGAATTTTTGTCTGTCTTCCGCTTTTTCTATGGTTTCTAAGGACGCGCCCAGCAGTTTTACGCCGTTTTGCTCTAAAAATCCGTCTCTTGCCAGCTGCATGCAGAGCGTAAGTCCCGTTTGGCCTCCCAACCCTGAAAGAATGCCGTCGGGCTTTTCTTTTAGAATTATTCTCTTTAAAATCGGCAAGGTCAGAGGCTCTAAGTATATTTTATCCGCCATGACCGAGTCGGTCATTATGGTTGCGGGGTTTGAGTTTACCAAAATTATTTCTATTCCGTCTTCTTTTAGAGCGCGGCATGCTTGGGTGCCCGCGTAGTCAAATTCGGCAGCCTGACCGATAACAATCGGGCCTGAGCCGATAACCAAAACTCTATTTATTTGCGGATTTTTAGGCATTTGATTCCTCCATTAGTTTGACAAAGCGGTCGAATAAGAACGAGGTGTCAAAAGGTCCAGGACAATGTTCGGGGTGGAACTGCACTCCGAATGCGGGTTTGTTGATATAATCCAGTCCCTCGCATGTGCCGTCGTTGAGGTTTATAAACGACAGGCGCGCGACTTTAGGGTCTATGCTTTCGGTAACAACCGCATAGCCGTGGTTTTGGGAGGTAATGAAAACCTTGCCCGTTTCCATATCTTTTACGGGCTGGTTGCATCCCCTGTGTCCGAATTTTAGCTTATGAGTTTTAAACCCGCTGGCTAAAGCAAGTATCTGATGCCCTAAACATATTCCGAATATGGGGATTTTGGCTTCCAATAGCTCTTTTACCGTCTTAACAACATCGGGATTATCCGCGGGGTCGCCCGGGCCGTTGGACAGCATTACGCCGTCAATATCCTCCGCTAAAATTTCTTTTGCGGACGCGTCGTGCGGGAATACCGTGACGCTGCACTTTCTATTTAATAGTTCGTTTATGATATTCTTTTTTGCGCCGGTGTCCAGCAAAGCGACTTTAAACAAGCCGTCCTGGGCGGCGACGGTATATTTTTGTTTTGAACTTACCGAGCCGACCGCGTTTTTTACTTTGTAAGATTTTATTTCGTCAAGATTAACCGATTGCGGATCGGGGGTTATGCATCCGTTCATAACGCCATGTTCGCGGATTATCTTGGTTAATGCTCTGGTGTCTATGCCGTAGATGCCTACAATCTTTTGCTCTTTTAATAACTCGTCCAGTTTCCCCTGGCTTCTAAAGTTTGAGGGGTTGTCGCATATTTCCTTAACAATATAGCCGCTTGCGTATATCTTTTTGCTCTCGTAATCTTCGGGTATTACTCCGTAATTGCCTATTAGGGGAAAAGTTTGAAGTATAATTTGTCCGTAATAACTTGGATCTGTAAGCGTTTCTAAATAACCTGTCATTCCGGTGGAAAAGACTATTTCCGCTATCGTCTGGCCATAATATCCAAAAGGCTTGCCTTTAAAAACTTTACCGTTTTCCAAAACTAAATATATCTGGTCCACAGCTGCCTCCAATTAATCATTCGTATAGAATTATTATTATATTTTTCTAGCTTTTAATTTCGTCCCGTAAGCGAAAAAAAAGGCGCCTAACATTTTTTGAATGTTATGCGCCTTTGCATATATTGACATTATTAAAAATCTCTTTTTAATAATTCTATACCTACCTTATTTTGCGTTCAAATTATAATATCACTTCTTTAGGTTTTTTGTCAAACGATAAAATAAGAAATTTTATATAAATTTTGCGTTAAAATATCAAAAGCCCCGACTAAATCGGGGCTTTAATTTATTCTACGGTTACGCTCTTTGCAAGATTCTTGGGCTTGTCGATATCGCAGCCTCTATATTTTGCCGCGTAATATGCAAGGATTTGAAGCACTACTACTCCGGGTATAAGCGCCGCTTCATTGGGGCAAGAATCAAGCCAGATAACCTCGTCCGCCTCATGCTGGACTTCTTGGCTGTCACTTTGCGTTATCGCTACGACATATGCGCCTCGCGCCTTGGTTTCCTTTATGTTGCTTAAGGTCTTGACAAGCTGCTCGCCTTTTTGGGTGCATAACGCAATTACAGGTATTCCTTGGTCGAGCAAGGCAATAGGCCCGTGCTTAAGCTCTCCTGCTTGGTAAGCCTCGGCGTGTATGTACGAAATTTCTTTCATCTTTAAAGAGCCTTCCATTGCAAGACAGTAATCGAGTCCCCTGCCGATAAAGAACGCGTCTTGAGCGCCCACAAATATCTTGGCTGTTTCGGCGATTTCTTTTTCTTTGTCTAATATCTTTTGCGTTAATTTAGCTGTTAGGAGGCAAGAATCATACAGATCCTTGATTTTTTCTCTGGGGGCGCCCGCCAAAAGAGCGAGCTTTATCGCAAGCAGATACAATACGGTCAACTGTGCGGAATAAACCTTGGTGGAAGCGACCGCGATTTCGGGCCCGGCCCAAGTATAAATCGTGGTATCGGCTTCTCTTGCAATCGAAGAGCCTACGACGTTTGCGATAGCGAGCGTCCTTGCGCCCATTCTTTTGGCAAGGCGCAAGCTCTCCAAAGTATCCGCCGTTTCGCCCGACTGGCTTATGGCTATAAAGAGCGTGTTTTTGTCTATTATGGGATTGTTATACCTAAATTCAGAAGCCACTTCGGCTACGACTTTTTTTCTGGAGTATTTTTCAATCAGCATTTTGCCTACAAGTCCCGCGTAATAAGCCGTGCCGCACGCGACAATATATATATTGTCTATCTTTTTATACTCTTCTTGGGTTAGGTCAAAATCGTCAAGCTTGACATTTTCAAGACAATCGTTCAGCCTGCCTCTTAGGGTGTTTAGAATGGCGTCGGGCTGATCGTGAATTTCTTTTATCATATAATGCTCATAGCCGCCTTTAGTGGCGTCTTGAGCGTTCCAGGTTACCTTATAGACTTCCTTGGAAACGGGCTTTCTGTCGCTGTCATATATCTCTATCTTATCAGCTGTAACTGAGGCTATCTCCCCGTTTTCCATAATATATATATCCCTTGTATATTCCAAAATCGCGGGAATATCGCTGGCAATAAAGTTTTCGTTCTTGCCTATTCCTAATATTAGCGGGCTGTCCTTTCTTACGGCTATCAGCCTATCAGGCTCGTCAGCGCAAATAATCGCAAGGGAATAGGCTCCTTTAAGTCTGCTTACGGCGTCAAACACAGCGTTTAATATATTGCCGTTATAATAATCGCGTATTAGATGAACCACTACTTCGGTGTCCGTTTCGCTATCAAATTGGTAGCCTTTTTTTATCAGCTCATCTCTTATTTGCTTGTAGTTTTCTATAATTCCGTTGTGGACAAGGCTTATCTTGCCGTCGTTAGAGGTATGAGGGTGAGAGTTTTTGTCAGACGGCGCACCGTGAGTGGCCCACCTGGTGTGCGCTATGCCGATAGTCCCCTCGATTGAAACAGTTTTAAGAATCTCTTTAAGTTTTTCTATTCTGCCCTTGGTCTTTTTTACTACGATTGCGTTATTGATATAAACCGCTACGCCGGCAGAGTCATAACCTCTATATTCAAGTTTTTCTAATCCTGAAACAAGCGTCGTTGCCGCGTTCCTATATCCCGCATATCCCACAATGCCGCACATTAATTTAATACCTCCAAATTAATTTAAAAAACCCTCATATATATTTAAATAATATATTCACAAGATGTAAAATAGTATAACATAATAAATAATAATGATTAATTAAAAAAACCCCTGTCTAAAGGGGTTTTTGTAGAACTTACTATATCGGATGAACAGGAGTTTTTGCAGAATAGATGTCCGTATCTACTTTATATTTTTCAGCTTGGCGCTTTTTGAAAAAGTTTAGCGCAAGTTGAGGGAACAGCGCGTAGGTCAAGACATCTTCTTCTTTTTCTATGTATTCGGCGCATTCTTCTCTATATTTGTCGAGTTCGGGCGCGATGTCGTCGGCGGGTCTGTGCTCTTTTATCTTTAAGTTGCCGATAACTTTTTTTACTACTTCGGGATTAGGCTGCATAGGTAATTTTCCGTATTCGCCCGATAGCATGTCTTTGGATTCTTTGGTTACCATCTTATATCTTTCGCCCGCAAGCACGTTAAGAACAGCTTGAGTGCCTACTATCTGGCTGGAAGGGGTTACCAAAGGCGGATAACCAAAATCGGCTCTAACGCGCGGAACCTCCGCCAAAACTTCGTCCAGTTTATCCGAAGCGCCTTGTTGTTTTAATTGGCTTATTAAGTTGGACAGCATGCCGCCGGGAACTTGATAAATAAGCGCTTTAATATCTACCGATAACACATTGGGGCTTATTAGGCCTTTCTTTTTGTATTTATCGGCGACGCCGCGGAAATATTCGGCCGCTTTGTCAAGCAACTCTAGATCCAGCCCAGTGTCGTATTGGGTGCCCTTTAGTGTAGCTACCAGCGGTTCGGTAGCGGGTTGGGAAGTTCCGTTTCCAAAAGGCGACAGCGCGGTATCGACAATATCGCAGCCCGCCTCGATGGCTTTTAGATAAACCATATCGCCCGTGCCCGCAGTATTGTGGGTGTGGACATGGATAGGAACTTTTATTTCGTCTTTTAGCGCTTTGACCAACTCATAAGCCTCATAAGGCAGTAACAGGTTAGCCATATCCTTAATGCAAATAATATCAGCGCCCATTGATTCGTATTCTTTAGCCAGCTTGACAAAATATTCTCTGGTATGAACTTCGCTGGTTGTATAGCTTATAGCGGCCTCGACCGTTCCGCCCGCCTTTTTGGTGGCTTCTACCGCTCTTTTTATGTTGCGCGGGTCGTTTAGCGCGTCAAATATTCTTATAATATCTATACCGTTTTTAATGGAGAGCTCGCAAAATTTATCGACTACGTCGTCCGCGTAGTGCTTGTATCCCAATAGGTTTTGGCCTCTTAATAGCATTTGAAGTTTGGTGTTGGGCAAAGCTTCTCTTAGCTTTCTTAATCTTTCCCACGGATCCTCGTTTAGATATCTTAAACAAGAGTCAAAAGTCGCGCCGCCCCATACTTCCAATGCGTAAAAGCCTATTTTATCAAGCACAGGCGCGATGGGAAGCATATCGTCAATAGTCATGCGCGTAGCCGCTTGGGATTGATGGGCGTCGCGCAGGATTGTGTCCATTATCTTTATTTTAGCCATTTTAAAACTCCTATCTTTAAGATATTACCGCAATCAAATCGCCTGTGTTTACGGACGCGCCTTGGCTTACAGCCAAAGTTACTACGCCGTCTGCGGGAGCGTAAATATCGTTTTCAAGCTTCATTGCTTCCAAAACGACTATGACATCGCCCTTCTTTACGGTTGCGCCGTTTTTTACGGGAACCTTTAATATAGTGCCCGGCATAGGCGCTTTTAGCTGCGTGCCCTGGGCTGTTATCTTTTTAGGTTCGGGTTGAACAGGCGCGGGTTCAGGATTGGTATTTACAGGCGCCGTAAAGACGGGCGCGGAACCGCCGTTGGTTAATTCTTCGACTTCTACTTCGTATGTATTGCCGTTAACTGTTATCTTAAAATGACGCATAATTATCTCCTATTAGCTTTTTTAATGCTCTTGACTCTAAAAAGCGGAACTACTCCGTCTTGGTTTTGGTAAAACATAGAGATAGCGGCGATTATTACCGCCAAAAACTCTTCTTTGTTTTGGGTTTTTACTTGTTCTTTCATATTAAACGTTCTCCGTCATTCCAAGCGCCGCTATTAAATAGCTTCTGGTCAAAGCGGGCTCGATAACTTCGTCTATATAGCCTTTTTTAGCAGCAAAGAACACGTCGGTTTTATCGTTGTATTCTTGGATAATCTTCTCAAATTCTTGTTCGGCCTGCTCGGACAGATTAGCCTTTTTTATTTCCTCTCTCTTTTGCAAAACGGCAAGGCTTTCTAAGGGTAAAACCGAGATATCGGCATTAGCCCACGCGAGCTTGTAATCGTATCCGACGCCGTTTGAAGCGAACGCCGCATATCCAAAGCCCGAGGCGTTGCCTATAATAACCGAAATCAAAGTTCCGCCGTAATTAGAGTAAGCGTAAACTACTCTTGCCGCCTCCTCTAATAGTCCGCCGCGCTCGGCGTCCAAATCGGCCTGCAAGCCTAGGGTGTTAACGAAATTAATTACGGGGATATCTAGTCCGTCAAACACTCTTACGTATTTTGAGATTTTCTTTAGGGCTTTATTGTCCAGGTATTTGTTTGCTTTGAAGTTGTGAGCGATTACGCCTACGGTTACGCCGTCCATCAACGCAAGTCCGCAAACCGCGCCCGGCGCAAAGTCGGCGCCGCATTCAATAAACGAGCCTTTATCAAAAACTTCGTTGATAATCGTATAAATGTCATCGGTTTTGTTTAAAACGCCGGATGTCCTGTTAGGGTCGTCTTTGCTTTCGGCGTTATTGTATATATATGTAACCAGCTGTTTAATTTTTTCGGCTATTTGTTCTTTAGAGCCCGCAAAATCTACCAGGCCGTTCTCAAGACATACTTTTGCGCCGCCTATTTCTTTGTCTTTTAGGTCGGTCTGCCCCGCCAAAACTTTGGGACTGGTGGAGGCCATAACGGCGTCTTGTTCCATTAAGACAAAGTCGGCTATGCCTGCCAAAGCGGAAATCATACCGTAGCTAGCCGATTTTACCGCCATAATATGAGGCACGTTTAGTCTGCTGGCCGCGCCCAAGATCTCCGCATAGCTTTCTAGAATGTCTATGCCCTCCTCAATTCGAGCGCCCATTGTGTCTATAATCGATATCAAAGGAACGCCGGCTTGGGAGGCTTTTAGCATGCATTTTATAATTTTGTCCGCGTGCAGCTTGCCTACGCCGCCTTTTAGAACGTCAATATTTTGGCAGAAAATATAAACTTCGTTGTCTAAAATCCTGCCAAAACCTGTTACGACGCCTTCGCCTTGAGGATCGCCTTCTAAAGCGTCTTTGCCTACAAAGGTATCCAGTTCCACAAAGCTCATATCGTCTAATATGGATTTAATAAAGCTTCGGGGATTTTGGCTTGCGTTTTCCAATTCCTGTCTTCGAGATTTCAGCGCTTTAACTCTGTCCATTTTGTCTCCTAAAATTATATAAAAATAATATAAAAAAGCGTTTACTATTATTTTATATAGTTTCTTCCTTTTTATCAAGCAAATCAAAGTTTGATAAATAAATAAAAAATCCTGCTAATGAATTGTCACACAACTGACACATTAGCAGGCTAAAGTATTTTAAATCAAAAATCAATATTTTTCTTTTAATTCTCTAATATAAGCTATCTCGCTTTTGTTTAGCGGCCTAAATTTGCCGCGAGGCAGTCCTCCCAGCCGTATTTCGCCTATTCTTATGCGCTTTAAGAACTCGGTTTCCTTGCCCACGCTTTCCAGCATCTTTCTAACCTGTCTATTGCGCCCTTCGTAAATAGTTATCTCAAGTCTAGTGGATTCTTCATCGCCATCTAAGATAAAAACTTTGGCGGGAGCGGTTTTTACGCCGTCTATTACCACGCCCGAGCGCAGCTTGTTAAGCTCTTCGGGGATAATAGTTCCTTTTATTCGTGCTATATATGTTTTTTCTATTTTGTGGCTGGGATGTGTTAATATATTAGTCAAGTCGCCGTCATCGGTGAGCAAAAGCAGGCCCTCGGTATTATAATCCAATCTGCCAATCGGATATACCCTTCTGCCCGCGGGAACTCTGATTAAGTCCATTACGGTGGGTCTGCCGTGTTCGTCGCTGGTGGTGGTTACATAGCCCTTGGGCTTGTGGAGCATAAGATATATATAATCTTCTTTTAGGATAACTTTTTTGCCGTCGACGGTGACATTGTCTTTATATGGATCTATGTCAACAGCCAAATTCTCAACTACGCGGCCGTTTACTTTTACCCTTTTTTCTAAAACAAGTTGCTCGCTCTTTCGCCTTGAGGCTACTCCGCACAACGCTAAAAATCTGTTTATTCTCATATTTGTCCTATGTATTAAAAATAATGATATTATATTAAACTTCCAAAGCTATTTTTGCAAGCCTATTAAATCATTCCGCGATTTTTTCCAGGCTTATGATGAACTTGTTTTTTTCTATAATATCTTTTAAATCGCTGTCTTGTTTTACTTTAAGGCTTCTTATTAAGCCCGTGCATATTATTTCTTCGCCTTGATATTCTAAATTCAAATTAACAAAATTCTTAGCGCCGAATATCGTTTTTATTAATTCCTGCTCGTTTTCTTTGGCAATAAATTTTATTTTGTATGTAATAAAATCCTTAGAACCGAAGGGATTTTTGTCCAGGTGCATAATATATTGGAATATAAATAACACCAATGTAGCGCCTACGCTCAAATAATACAGTTCCGCGCCCATGCACATGCCTATTGCCGCCGTGAACCATACGCCCGCCGCGGTGGTTAGACCGTGAAGTATATGCTGTTTGTATAAAATCATTCCCGCGCCTAAAAAACCTATGCCTGTTACTATTTGGGCGGCCACTCGCGCGGAGTCATAATTATCCGAAAAGCCGTATTTTGACACTAGCATTAAAAGGCAGGCTCCGCCTGCTACCAAAGCGTGCGTTCTGATACCTGCCTCTTTTTCCCTTAATCTGCGTTCCAGCCCAATTAACGAGCCGAGCAGCATAGCGCCTACAACTTGACCCAAATAAATTAATTGATCAACAAATAATTGCATCCCATATACCCCTGTTTATACAATTATATTTAATAATATCACTTTTATATGTTATCTTCAAGGTTATTCGTCTGCGCCTGATTCCGTCCTTAATATATATTCCAATCTCTCCTTAAAGGGTAATACCTCTAAGTCCTCTTTTAAAACCGCTTTTACTTCAAATAACTTTTGCTCGCCCAAATATCCGCTCACCTTGCCTATGGGCTCGCCTTTTTTCATAGGGGCATATAGGACTGTTTTTATGTTGACGTCGTATGTAATGCTGTTATATTCTTGCTCGCTTAAGGGATAACAAAACTCCCTATCCGCAACTATGTCGATTTCGGACTGCTTGCTTCTTAGAGCAGGCAGTTTGCCCATGCTCATTTCGGGCGAAACAAGCGTGCGCATAGGATACCGCTCAAACGCCAGATCCATAATGCGCATACATTCTTCGAACATAGGCCCGCAGTTTAGCACCACGCAGACCACTTCCATTTTGTCTCTCTTTGCCGAGCTTACCAGACATCTGCCTGCGTTCTTGGTATAGCCTGTTTTTATGCCGTTTCCGCCCTCATATAATGACAATATCTTGTTTTTGTTATACATTACGCGCGGATAGTCCCGACCTTCCCAAGTCGCTTGGTGGACTTTTGTGCCGACAATTTCTCTAAACACGGGATTTTTCATCGCGTAAGCGCTTATCAGAGCCAAATCATATGCCGTGGTGTAATGGTCGGGGTGGTGAAGTCCGTGCGGGTTGGCAAAATTGGAGTTATTGGCGCCTATTTTTTTGGCGGTTTGGTTCATTAATTTGCAAAACTCTTGTATGCTGCCCGCCGTGTGTATCGCCAAAGCCACGGCTGCGTCGTTGCCCGAGCGGAGCATCAACCCATAAAGCAAATCGCGGACGCTTATCTTTTCGTCCCTGGCCAAATAAATAGACGAGCCTTCTATGCCTACCGCTTCTTTGGGCACGCTTATGACTTCGTCTAAATTTTTGCAGTTTTCGATTACCGTAATAGCCGTCAAAATCTTAGTAGTGCTGGCCATTTCGCGCCTTTGGTGAGGGTTATGGGAAAATAAAAGCCTGCCTGAGTTGACTTCGATTAGCGCCATTGCCGAGGCGCTTGTAATCGCTTTTGATTCTAAGCCGGGGCGCGAAATAGTAGCGGCGAATATTATTATTAAAGCCGCCGCCAAAAATCTTTTTAACTTAGCCATATGTTAGGATTTTTCTTTTTTGTCCGAAAGCAAAGAGTCTATCAACTCAGGCACTATGTCTAACAGCTTGTCGTAGGCTGTCTCGCCGTTTATGGGCATTATCTTTATGGTTTTGCCGTTGTCCACCAAAAAACCTATGGGCGAAACGCTTATTCCGCCGCCGCTTCCGCCGGCGAAAGGGAATGTCTCCATCTTTTTGTTGTTATTGATGTCGCTGTATTCTCCGCCGCCCGTGATAAATCCCATAGTGACTTTGGAAACGGGAATTACCACCGTGCCGTCGGGCGTTTTTACGGGGTTGCCCACTATCGTGTCGGTGTCGATTAAGGACTTAAGCTTTGTCATTGAAGACGACATAAGTCTTTCGATAGGATGATCGTATCCGCTAATCATACACTTTCTCCTTAAAAGATTTTCTTTCTTTTGCTTCAAGCGAACGGTTATTTGCGTATATAAAACTATAAATAATATCCGCAAAAGACAGTGTAATTATACTGTTGACAGATATATAAAACTCGTCTTTTTCAAAATCGCTTATTATTCCCTGCGAGCTTTGCATTCTGGGATTGCGCTTTTTTAGCGCTATTGTCAAAACCGCCGCTACAATCCTGGCGGTCGCAGCCGCAAGCGCGGTGAACGCCATGTCATCGGATTTACCCGCGGTCAAATATAAATCCAAGTCCAAAATATCCACTATGGAAATAAAGGCGTTGTCCAGATAGTTTACAATGGATTCTTCGTCGCTTGGGTCGGTGGAAATCTTGATTCTTACGCTTTTGCCTTTTTTGTTGGTCAGAAATAATCTGTTACCTTTTAGCTGCAAGATACCTGATGTTACGGGAATTCCAAAAAATCTAATAGAATAAAACCCTTTTCGGTTGCAAAGTATGTCAAAGTGCGCCAGCAACCTAACCCTTAAACGCACTGCCATTAAGGAAATTAATATCAAAGAAATTACCAAAACATAAATTAAAGGGTGCATATTGTATATTTTTTGAAAAATATACCTATTATATACACCCTATAAAGTCTTAAGAAAGAATATTAACTATTAATTTATTTTATTGATATCTTCGTCTTTTAGGAAATCGGGAACCTGCTCTTCGGGCAGTTCAAAATCGTCGTCAAATTTGTAGAGCATATCTTCTTTAGTGTTTTCAATTACAGATATACGCTCCAATAATTCGTCATAGTCGGGTAAGTCTTCTAAAGAAGTCAATTGGAAACGCTTTAAAAACTCGTCGGTCGTGCCAAAAAGCATAGGTTTGCCTATAACATCCTTTCTTCCGACTACCTCTATCAGCCCGTGCTGAATGAGAACATTAAAAGTATATTCGCTGTTAACGCCGCGTATTTGCTCAACTTCGAGCCTGGTAATAGGTTGTTTGTAAGCTATAATAGCCAAGGTTTCAAGACAGGAGCGCGATAGTTCTTTTTCTTTTATGGGGTTTAAAACCGCGGAAACTTCGTCCGCGACGTCCGAATTGGTGGAAAGTTGTAGCTTGTCATTGAATTTTAATAAGTGTATGCCGCAGCCGTTAGAATATTTTTTTTCTAAGATATTGACAGCCTCCTCCATATCATCGGCGGGCACATCAAGTTTGGACATTATATCTTCTTTTTTTACGGGCTGTCCGGATAAAAACAAAATTGCCTCAATTATCGCGCAAAGTCTTTCAATTTTCATTTTGCTCACCTATGTATGTCAATATTATATCCCCAAATAAAGTTTCTTGATGACAGGTCAAAAATCTTAATCTCAGCAACTCCAAAAGCGCCAAAAAGGTATTTATCATTTCGCTCTTGGTATAATCGCTTTCAAAAAGCTCAAAAAAGCTCATAGTCTTTTTGACGCTTATGATAGATTTGATGTGCTCGATTTTTTCGGCGACGGTAAATCTATCCTTTATTATCTTTCTAGGGATTTCGGCTTTCTTTTGAATAGCAAGTTTGTGAAGCATGGACGAAAACGCGTTTAGCAGTCCGTTTAAGGACATGTTCTTAAGGACAATCCTCTCGTCGTTAACCTTTTGGTCGGGCTGCTTAAAAAATCTATATACATTTTCCTGCTCTTTAAGTTTTTGGCTTGCTTCTTTGAAAAGGTTATATTCCTCAAGCTGCCTAATAAGACGCTCTTTAGGGTCTTCCTCTTCGTCTTCGGCAATCAGTTCGTCCAGCTTGGGAAGCAAGGATTTGACCTTAATTTCAACCAAAGTGGAAGCCACGTCCACAAATTCAGCGGCTTTATCCATGTCGATGGTTTGCAACTGCTCCATATGCGACAAGAACTGTTCGGTTATATTGGAAACAAAGATGTCTTTTATATCAATTTTAGCTTCTTTGACAAGATGAAGCAGCAAATCCAACGGCCCTTCAAACTCGTTTAATCGATATATAAAATAATCTTCTCTACGCTCTAAAACTTCGGGCATTTAAACTCACCAAATCAAATTCCAAAAACTTAATATAGGTTTAACAATCCAATTGGACACTTTAGTTATGACAAAAGACAAAGGATCTAAAAAAGGATATTTATCCATTAAATCAGCAGGAATAATATAGCTTCCTAATACGCTTATCAAAAATAATCCGACTAGCACATATATCCCGTAATTTCTCATAAATACTACATAAGGGTTATTATATTTTGTTACGGACTCTACCACTCTAAAGCCGTCCAGAGGGTATATAGGCAAAAGATTAAATACCATTAAGAAGATATTAATATATATCATAAATATCAAAAAATAGTATAGAAATTCCGACCAAAAATTACCCATATATAAAATACTAGTAAAACTGTTTAAGGCCGTATAAATTCCCGCGGCAAAAAAAGACAGCAAAAAGTTGACCGTAACGCCCGCTATTGACACGGTAAAAATGCCTAGCCGTCTGTTTTTGAAGTTATAAGGATTGATAGGCACCGGCCTGCCGTAGCCAAAGCGCAAAGTCAAAAGCATAAACAACCCTAGCAAGTCAAAATGCCTTACGGGGTTTAACGAAATTCTGCCCGCAAATTTGGCAGTCGGGTCGCCGTTCCAAAGCGCGACGACCGCGTGCGCCACCTCGTGCAAAACTAACGCTATAAGCAAAACTAATATTCTGGCTAAATGTAAAGACAAATCAGATGGAAACATCTCTTATCCTAAAAAATATATATATTAGCATTATAACCTAAACGAGTTTATTTTAGCAAATCAAAATAAAAAAATAAGCCGTCGTCACGGCTTATTTTAACCATTCGGGAATATCGTCTCTTGATATTATGTCGTCGTATGTTTGAGGTCGAACGATATATTGCGCTTTGCCTTGGTTTACCAAAACCATAGGCGGAACGGGGTTGCGGTTGTAATTGCTGGCCATAGAGTAGTTATAAGCGCCAGTGGAGAATACCGCCAATATATCTCCCGTCTTTGCCTCGGGCAATTCGGCTTTTTCAATTATAATATCAGAGCTTTCGCAGCACTTGCCCGCTATTGTTACCGTTTCTTCGGGTTTTTCGTTAGCTCTGTTGGCTAATATGCAAGAATATTTGGCTTGATACAGCGCGTAGCGGGGGTTTTCAAACATTCCGCCGTCTATGGCGACATATTTTTTTAGGCCTTTTATTTCTTTAATTGAACCCACTGTATATAGCGTTACGCCCGCCTCGCCCACTATAGAGCGTCCCGGCTCGAATACAAGTCTGGGGGCGGGAATGTTTTTGATTTTTATCATTTCTTTTAGGGCGTTAATGCAGCCCGATATATATTTCTCGTAAGGCAAAGGATTGTCGTCCGAGGTGTAGTGGATACCGTATCCGCCGCCCAGGTTAAGTTCTTTTACGGGAGTGTTGAGCTCTTTATAAATTTTTGCGGCAAAATCGGTCATCTTGTCTATCGCGGTTTTAAAAGGCTTGTCGTCAAAAATTTGGGAGCCGATATGGCAATGAATGCCCAAAAACTCTAAGGCAGGGTTTTGAATAACGGCCGTTATCGCCTCAAACGCAGAGCCGTCCGCTATCGAAAATCCGAACTTGGAGTCAGGCAAAGAAGTTTGGATATAGTGGTGGGTGTGCGCTTCGACGCCGGGATTGACGCGAACCAAACATTTTATTTTGGCGTTGTTATTTTCGCTGCTGATGCGGGTTAACAGATCAATGTCGTTATAGTTGTCTATAACGATACAATGCACGCCCAGCTTATACGCCAAAACAAGTTCGTCATAGCTTTTGTTGTTGCCGTGGAAATAGACTTTATCCATATCAAAGCCCGCGCTTGCAGCCGTATAAAGTTCGCCGCCGCTTACCACATCCGCGCCCAAGCCTTCGGATTGGACAATTTTATAAATCGCCTTGGTGGACAACGCCTTGGAAGCGTAGCAAACAAGGCTGTCGGGATATTCTTTTAGCGCCGAAGCGTATTTTTTGCAAACTTCTCTTATGGATTGTTCGTCTAAGACATACAAAGGAGTTCCGAACTGTTTTGCCAAATCCACGCAGTCGATGCCGCCTATTTCCAGATGTCCTTGTTCGTTAATCTTAAAAGATTTGTTGGTTATCATTTGAGCTTTCCTTTCATTTTTTTAAAAAAATAACACATTAATTCTATAATGTCAAAGTATAAAAATAACGTTATTTATAACTTTACTTTATAATACTTATAAGAAAAAGAAATTGAAACAGCGGTAGCTGTTTCAATTTCTAATAAATAATAAATTCTAAATAGAAAATAGTCTAAGAATTAATTATTTCCAAACCACGCCTATAACGCCCGAGCCTAAGTGAACGCCTAAAACGGGACCTAATATTCTTAAAGAAACATTGGCAGAAGTCTTGGCTTTTATTTCTTGCGCGAGCTTTTGAGCGGTGGAATAGTCGCTTATATAATGTATAATTACGGATTCGGCATTCGAGGGCACTTTTTGGGATAATTTTTTTATCTGCTCGCCTTTGCCGCGCGCAGTGCCGTCGTGGATTACCGAACCTTCGACAAGTTGTAAAATAGGCTTAATGTTCAAAATCGTGCCTACCGATTGACGCACTATGCCCAATCTGCCGCTTCTTCTTAAAGGCATAATGTCGTCGACCGTAAAGGCTATCATTATTTCGTTGCGAGTTTTTTCTAATTTAGACACGATTTCCTGTAAAGACAAGCCCGAATTAATCATTTTTACCGCTTCTTTTGCCAGCAAAAACAATCCGCCGGCCGTCAAAAGCGAATCCACGACTATAATATCGGGGCTTTTTAGCTCTCGGGCGGCGATCGAGGCGCTGGAATACGTTCCGCTCAAACGCGACGACAAGGTCAGGCAAAGCACCTGATTGCCCTTTCTAAGCTCTTCTTCAAAAGCGCTCAAAAACGTGGCGACATTGGTTTGAGAAGTCTTGCATTGATCGGGGTTTGAATTCAATAAATTTATAAAATCGCCGTTGCAGTCAGAATATATTTCGTGATAAATTTGCCCCTTAACATAATAAGTTACCGGCGCTATTCTTATTTTTAAGTCCGACGCCTCTTTTTTGGTAATATACGCTGTGCTATCTACTATTAATGAAATCATATTTATACCCCATACTCCGATATTTTAAATATCTTTTGTTTAAAAGCTCTTGTTTGCTTAAGTTATTTAAATTTTTAATGGTATGATAAAGCGATGATTTTATCGTTTGCGCGGTTTGGGTAAAGTCTTCTTCGGGTATGATTTTGTCTATTATTCCTAGCTTAAATAAGTCCTCGGCGGTTATCTTTAGGCATTCGGCGGCTTCTTGGGCGCGCTTCGAATCCTTCCAAAGAATGCTTGCGCAGCCTTCGGGCGAGATTACAGAATATACGGCGTTTTCCAGCATCCATATTTCATCCGCGACCGACAGCGCAAGCGCGCCGCCGCTTCCGCCCTCGCCTATTACTATGGCTATTATGGGACAAGCTAGCGAGGACATTTCAGAAAGATTTTGGCTTATGGCTTGGCCTTGGCCGCGCTCTTCCGCGCCTATGCCGCAATAAGCGCCCGAGGTGTCTATAAAGCAAACAATAGGCCTTGAAAATTTTTCGGCTTGCTTCATCAGTCGTAAGGCTTTACGATAGCCCTCGGGATTAGCCGAGCCGAAGTTTCTTTTGATTTTGTCTTTAGTGTCTATACCCTTTTCCAAACCTATTACGGTTACGGGAATATCGTCTAATAAGGCAACGCCGCCTATTACCGCGGGGTCGTCGGCAAACCTTCGATCGCCGTGGAATTCGTAAAAGTTATCGAAAATATTATTTAAAAAGCGAGAAAAGGTTTCCTTATTCCTTGCTTTTTGCAGCTTTTCATACGCGTTCATAATTTTCCCTACTGTGCAATTTTAGCATATCGGCTAAAAATTTTTTTTGCTCCTTTCTAGGCGTAATTATATCGATAAAACCTTTTTCCAATAAAAATTCGGCTTTTTGAAAGTTAGGAGGAAGTTTTTGTCGTATTGTCTGCTCGATTACCCTTGGCCCTGCGAAACATATCAGCGCTTCGGGTTCAGCCGCTATTATATCCGCGCTCATAGCAAAACTCGCCGTTACTCCCCCCGCGGTAGGATCGCATAGGACGGCTATATATAATAAACCTTGTTTAGAATGTCTTTCTATTGCCGCGCTGATCTTGGCCATTTGCATAAGCGACAACATACCCTCTTGCATTCTAGCCCCGCCCGACAATATAAAACCTATGACGGCTAGTTTTTTATCGACGGCGTATTCAAAAAGGCGGGTTATTTTTTCTCCTACCACTACTCCCATGCTGCCCATCATAAAAGAGGGTTCCATAGCGAAAATACAGCATTCTTGACCGTCTATTTTGCAAACGCCTGTAATGACAGCCTCGCTCTCGCCGCTTTGGGTTTGGGAAGAAGTTAACTTTTGGTCGTAGTCGGGAAAGTCAAGAATATTTACGGATTTTAAGTCGCCAAAAAGCTCTTCAAAGCTGTTATTGTCGGCAATATAAAATATTCTCTCCCGCGCTTTTATTTTGTGGTGTTTGGAACAAACGGGACAGACGCCCAAGTTGTTTTTTAAGTCTTCCAAAAAGACTATTTTTTTGCAAGAAGGGCAATTGCAGCAAAGCCCGTCCGAAATCTTGGGCTGATAAAAACTGATTTCACCCTCTAAAGCGTTTTGGGGTTTTTTAAATTGATATCGCTTTATCATCTAATGCCTCTTGTCAACAAATCGGTGGTATAGGTGCCTTCTTCAAATTCCTGATGAGACAGTATATCCATTAAATAGTCTTTATTATGGTCTATTCCTTCTATAACGAGCTCGCATAGCGACGCTTTCATCTTGCGTATGGCTTCCTCGCGCGTAGCCGCGTGGACTATAAGTTTGCCTATCATTGAATCGTAAAAAGGCGGGACAACATAGTCTTGATACAAAGCCGTATCAAACCTTACCCAAGGCCCGCCCGGAATGTGCAATAGAGTAATCCTGCCCGCGCTGGGCATAAAGTTTTTGTCTGGGTTTTCGGCGTTGATTCGGCATTCTATTGCGTGCCCATAGAAATTTATGTCTTTTTGGGCAAACGCAAGCTCTTTGCCCGCGGCTACCCTTATTTGCCACTTGACTAAATCTATGCCCGTTACCATTTCGGTCACCGGGTGTTCGACTTGAAGCCGAGTGTTCATTTCCATAAAGTAATAGTTGCCCTGTTTATCTACCAAAAACTCAATAGTGCCCACGCCCCTGTATCCGACAGCTTTGGCCGCTCTAACGGCGTCCTCGAACATTCTTTTTCTTGTGTCTTCGTTTAAAAATATAGACGGGCTTTCTTCTATTATTTTTTGGTTATTGCGCTGAATTGAGCAATCCCTTTCGCCTAGGCATACTACGTTGTTATAATCGTCGCAAATGATTTGGACTTCAATGTGCTTTACGGGATGTAAAAACTTTTCTATATACACCGCGCCGTCCGAGAACGCGGCTTGGGCTTCCGCCGAGGCGAAAGCAAACGCTTTTTTAAAATCCTCTTCTTTTTCGACCTTTCTTATACCCCTGCCCCCGCCGCCGCTTCTAGCTTTAATAAGTATGGGAAAGCCGATTTTTCGGGCTGTCTTTAAGGCTTCGTTTTCGTCCGTTATTATATCGCTGCCCTCTATGACAGGAACGCCCGCGTTTTTCATAATGCGGCGGGCTTCGTCTTTGTCGCCCATTTTGGCTATTGTTTCGGAGCTTGGACCTATAAACTTTATATTGCACTTTTCGCACAAGGCGGCAAATTTTGCGTTTTCGGACAATAAACCGTAGCCGGGGTGGATCGCGCTGGCGCCCGTGGCTTCGGCTACCGTTAGAATGGCTGTCATGTTTAGATAACTATCGCTTACCCTGTCGCCGCCTATGCAATAGCTTTCGTCCGCTAAGCTTGCGTGCAGGGCGTCGCGGTCGGCCTGGGAATAAACCGCTACCGTGGAAATACCCATTTCTTTGCACGCTCTTATTATTCTTACGGCTATCTCGCCGCGATTAGCAATTAAAATCTTGTGAAACATCTGCGCTCCTTTATTTTAGCGCGAAGGTAAATTCCCCGCTTGCGCATTCTTTGCCGTCTTTTAAAGCCGCGCATTGAGCGAAATAAAACGGCTCTTTGGATGCGGTAAGTTTACATTTAAATTGCACCGTATCGCCCGGTCGGACGCTGTCTTTTATCTTTACGTTGTCCATCTTTAGCAAAAGCGTCAGACGGTTGTTTATTACGCCGTCCATTAACAGACAACAGCTTTGCGCCATCATCTCGCATAGGATCACGCCCGGGACGATGGGATTATTAGGAAAATGCCCTTGCAAAAACCATTCATCGCCTTTAATGGTGTATTTTCCTATCGAAAATTCGCCCTCTCTTGAGACCTCGTCTATTAAGAGCATGGGTTCTCGATGCGGCAAGATTTTTTTTATTTGTTCTCTAGTCAGCGTCATATCTAAAACACCTTAAAAAGCGTTTGTCCGTATTCGACAATCTCGCCGTTTTTTGCGCAAATATCCACTATCTCGCCGTCAAATTCCGCAGTGATTTCGTTCATTAGCTTCATAGCTTCAATAATGCACAAGACATCGCCTTTTTTGATTTTGTCGCCTATCTTGACAAAGGGCGGGCTTTCCGGCGACGGCGCTTGGTAAAATACGCCTACCATGGGGGATTTTATTTCTTTTATCTCGTTAAAATCCACCTCTTTTTCGGTCTCTTGCGCTATTACGGGAGGCGCGACGACGGCAGCTTGGGGCTTTTCGGGCGCGCAACCCGTTTTTTCCAAGCGTATCTTGGAATCGCCTTCGCTGATATCTATCACATTTAAATCAAATTCGTTTAATATCTTTGCCAACTCTTTAATCTTTTTGATTTCCATTATACTCTCCTAAACACTATGCAAGCGTTGTGGCCGCCGAATCCTAGCGACAGCGATGCCGCTATATCAATGTCTTTTTGGACGGCCTTGTTAGTGGTGTAGTCCAAATCGCAATCGGGATCGGGCTCTTGATAATTTATCGTGGGCGGAATGACGCCGTGCGCCAGCGCTTTTACGCACGCTATGGCCTCAATCGCGCCCGCCGCGCCCAAAGCGTGTCCCGTCATGGACTTTGTGGAGCTTATAGAGATTTTATAAGCCTCTTCGCCCAAAACATCTTTTATAATAGCCGTTTCAGTTTTATCGTTTAGCGGGGTACTGGTGCCGTGGGCGTTAATGTAAAGTTTATCTTTTTGAGAGTCATAGCTTGCTTCTTTTAGACTTTGCGACAGCGCTCTTTTTCCGCCTTGTCCGTCCGGGCGGGGCGCCGTAATATGATAGGCGTCGCAATAATTTGCGTAGCCTGCTACTTCGGCTAAAATTCGCGCGCCTCTGGATAGGGCGTGTTCGTATTCTTCCAATACCAAAATACCCGCGCCCTCGCCCATTACGAAGCCGTCGCGGTGTTTGTCGAACGGTATGCTCGCCCTTTTTATATCGTTTCGCGCTGTCAGAGCCATGCAGTTGGTAAAGCCCGCGATGGCTAAAGGCGTAATGGACGCTTCCGCGCCGCCCGCGATTGCCGCGTCCGCATAGCCGAATTTTATAGCCTTATAAGCCTCGCCCAGAGCGTCGGTAGAAGTGGCGCAAGCCGTAACCACCGGCAAGTTGGGGCCTTGGGCGTTGTGTTTCATAGCTATGTGCGCCGAAGCCATATTGGATATCATCATAGGAACTAAAAGCGGGGAAACTCGGCTAGGGCCGTTTTGCAATAGTTTGGTCTGCTCAGCAGTCAATGTGATAATTCCGCCCACTCCCGAACCTACATATACCCCAAATCTTTCGGGCGCTATATGATCTTTTAAGCCGCTCATGCTAACCGCTTGAATAGAAGCCGCCACGGCGTATTGGGCGAATAAGTCCATTCTCTTGTATTCGTTTCTTTCCATATAGTCTTCGGGATTAAAATCTTTGACTTCGGCGGCTATCTTTACTTTGAAGTCAGAAGTATCAAACCTAGTGATAAAATCTATGCCGCATACGCCGTCAACAAGATTTTTCCAAAATGAGTTTATATCATTGCCTATGGGCGAGATCACTCCCAGCCCTGTTACTACCACTCTTCTCATAGTCGCTCCTTTGGTTTAGACGCATAATCCGCCGTCAACCTTGATAACTTCGCCCGTTATATAGTCCGAATAACCGCTCGCCAAAAACACGGCTAGTGAGGCTACCTCTTGAGGTTCGCCCATTCTCTTTAGGGGAATGGCGTTTAATATCTGTTCTTTTATTTGGCCGCTTAGGTTTTGCGTCATATCGGTGTTAATAAATCCGGGCGCTATGACGTTGCATTTTATGTTGCGCGAAGCGTATTCTTTGGCTATTGTTTTGGAAAGGCCTATTAAGCCCGCTTTGGACGCCGAGTAATTGGCTTGACCTATATTGCCCATTATGCCCGAAATTGAAGAAATATTTATTATCTTTCCGTAACGCTTTTTGGCCATAACGGGACAAATGTGCTTTATCATATTAAACGCGCCTTTTAGATTGACGTCTATTACCCTGCTAAAGTCCTGTTCCGTCATGGTCAAAACCAATTTGTCTATGGTAATGCCCGCGTTGTTGACTAAAATATCTATTGTTCCAAAATCGTTAAGAATTTGGGCAACCGTATTATATGTTTCGTTATAATCCGAAACATCGCATTGATACGCCTTGGCTTTTGCGCCTAGTTGATTTATCTCATCCAGCGTTTCTTCGGCTTTTTGAGAGTTTCCGCTGTAAATTAGGGCTATATCAGCTCCGGACCTGGCAAAGCTGAGCGCTATCGCCTGTCCTATTCCGCGAGAACCGCCGGTGATTACGGCTACCTTATCTTGCAGTATTTTTTGGTCGTTATATAGCATTTATAACCTCTTTTAACGTATTTTGGTCTTGGACATTAAATACTTTAACGGTATTATTTATCTTTTTGATAAAGCCGCTTAAAGTCTTGCCCGCGCCGACTTCTATAAAAGTGTTTATTCCGTCGTTTATCATGTTTTGGATTATGTCCTGCCATTTAACAGGGCTGTTGATTTGGCGGCATAATAAATCTTTATAGGGTTTGGAATATTTTTGTCCCGTTGCGTTGGAATAAATATCTATGGCGGGCTCTTTTAAATCTAATTTTTCTAAATATTCCTTAACTTCTTGCGCGGCATTATCCATATGCGGACTGTGAAAAGCTCCGCTTACCGCTATCTTTATAACCCTTGCGCCCTGCGCTTTCGCAATAAATTCGTCGATTTTTGAGGCGTCGCCGGCTATGGTTATTTGACCGGGGCAGTTATAGTTAACTGGATAAACGCCTATTTGGGCGCACATTGCCTCTACTTTGCTTGGCTCTTGTCCTATGACCGCCGCCATCGCGCCTTTATTTATTTGGGCGCATCTGTGCATAGCCTCCGCTCTTTGTAAAACAAGCCTAAAGCCGTTCTCTAAACTTAGCATTTTGGCGTAAGCTACCGCGCTTAACTCGCCCAAAGAATACCCCGCGCACGCTTGGGCTTTTATTCCGCATTCTTCCAGGGCGGCCGCTGCGGCAAGGCTTACGGCAAAAAGACAAGGCTGCGCGTTGATAGTCAAAGACAATTCTTCGTCCGCCTCAAAACAGAGCTTTTTGATTTCGGGCTTTATCTTTCCCAAAGCGTCGAAAACCTTTTTCGCGCTTGAATTGGTATTATACAATTCCTGCCCCATGCCGCGATACTGCGCGCCTTGGCCGGAAAAAACAAACGCTATCTTGTCCATCTTTCCGCCTTTTTAAAGGCTTCCACAGCCTCTAAGATTATTTCATCTATTATCTCTTGAACGGTTTGCTGTTTATTGACCAGTCCCGCGCTTTGTCCCGCCATAAAACAGCCGCGTTCTTCGTCGCCTTCTTGGGCTGCCAGTCTCAACGCGCCCGCGCCTAAACTCTCGATTTCTTCGTCCGAGCAGTCAAGACTTTTTTCTTTCTTGATATAATCCAAAGAAAAAGGAGTTTTTAGGCAGCGCACAGGGTGACCTACCCTTCTGCCCGTAACTATGGTGTCGGTGTCTTTGGCGCGAATGACTTTTTCTTTGTAATTAGAGTGAATGCCGCATTCTTTTGCGACTAAAAATCTGGTGCCTATTTGTGCGCCCTCTGCGCCCAGCATAAACGCGGCGGCCAGTCCTCTGCCGTCGGCTATGCCGCCCGCGGCTATTACGGGAATGCTCACTTTGTCGCAAGCTTGAGGCACCAAAGCCATAGTAGTAAGCTCGCCTATGTGTCCGCCCGCTTCCGTTCCTTCGACTATGACGCAGGATGCTCCTATTCTTTCCATCATAACGGCAAGACCTGAAGACGCGACCACGGGGCAGACCTTAATCCCCGCGTTTAGCCAGTCTTTCATATAAGGCGAAGGGCTGCCGGCGCCCGTGGTTACTATAGGAACGCCTTCTTCAATAACTACCTTGGCAACTTCGGCGGCGTGCGGGCTCATCAGCATTATGTTGACGCCGAAGGGTTTGTCAGTTATCCGTCTTGCTAATCTTATCTGCTCGCGCACCCAATCGGCTCCCGCGTTCATAGACGCTATAAGCCCCAATCCGCCCGCGTTGGATACCGCCGCCGCCAGCTTAGCGTCGGCAATCCATGCCATACCGCCTTGGATGATAGGGTATTTTATGCCTAATATTTGGGCAACTCTGGTGCTAAGCATATTATTTTGCCTGCTCAATGAGATTAACCAAATCGCCTACCGTCTTGATGTTTTGAGTCATTGTTAGGCTGATTCCGAATTCCTGTTCGAAAACCATAATTAATTCGACAATGTCGAGCGAGTCAAAACCAAAAGACTCAAAAGTGGAATCTTCTTTGATGTCCTCGACTTTTAAATCCTTGTGCTTAGCCAAAATTTCGGCTACTCTTTGAAACGTCATTTTTGTCCTCCAATAAAAAAATTAATAACTCCATTCTATAACCGCTACTCCGGCAGTCAGACCTCCTCCAAAAGCGCTTAATAATATAAGATCGCCCTTTTGCAGACGGCCGCTTCTGTTTAGCTCGTCTAATAATATTGGAATGCTGGCCGCGGAAGTATTGCCTAAAGATTGAAGGTTGGTGGGAAACTTGTCCCATGACTCATTTAAAAAGGATTGAGCTGTCTCTAAAATTCTTTTGTTGGCTTGGTGTATAAGATAGTATTTTATGTCTTGGCTTTTTAGATTTGTTTTTTCCAGCGCGTTTTTTATGTCCTGCGTTATTGTGGATACGGCGAATTTGAATATATTTTGGCCATTCATTTTTAGATAATTTTCTTGCGCTGTGTCTTGAGTAAAAGGATTGTTATTTTTATTGCCTTCTATATATAAATCTTTATATTCGCCCTGAGCGGTAATCTGGATATATTTTAGGCTGTTGCCTTTTGACAAAACCGTCGCGCCCGCGCCATCGCCGAATAACACGCAAGTGCTTCTGTCCGAAAAGTCCAAAAATTTTGACATATGATCCGCGCAAACAACCAAAATATTATCAGCTTTGCCGGCTCTAAAATAAGTATCGGCTAAATCAAGCGAATATAAAAAACCCGTGCATGCAGCGTTTATGTCAAAAGCCGGACAATTAGCGCCCAACTCTTTTTGAACCAAGCAAGCAAGACTTGGCATTATATAATCTCCTTGCAGCGTAGCGCAAATAATTAATTCTATCTTATCTTTTGAGATTTTTGCGTTTTCTAGCGCGTTTTGGGAAGCTCGAACTGCCAATTGCGTTAAAGTTCGCGATTTTAAAAACTTGCGCTCTTTAATGCCCGTTCTTGTGGTAATCCATTCGTCCGACGTTTCAAGAATCTTTTCAAAGGCATGGTTGTCTATATTAAAATCGGCAAGCGCGCTGCCCGTGCCAGCTATGAAAAAGCTCATTTGCGTTTCTCCAGCTCTTGAATCTTGGCGGCAAAAAAGTCGTTGAGTTTTGAAATGCCTTTTAATAAAACGCTTTTTTCTTCTTTGCTAAAGGCTTTGCTAATGTCTTTTGTCATTTGTTCGTGAAAATATTGATGAACCGTATTTACTTTTTTGCCTAACTTGGTTAAAGCGACGTTGACTTTTCGAGCGTCGTCCGAGCTTTTTATTTTTTCCACATAACCTTTTTTTTGAAGTTTATTAATAGCCACCGTTACAGAAGGCAAGGTAATGTCAAGCTCTTGGGCGATATCCGAAATGGTGCAGCCATCGTCATACTTGCCTATCGCCTCCAACATATGCATTTCGTTTATGGTTAAATCCAGCGTTTTGGAATTTTTTATCGTGCTTTCTTCTACTTTTATAATAGAACGGTAAGTGTCTACCAAAAGCTTATTAAGTTCCTGCTCAAAAGAATCCATCATAATAACACCGTAAAAATAATTAGATAGTCTAACTAATTATAATTATATGAATAGATAAGTCGCTTGTCAACAGTAATTTGATATAATTTTTAGCTTTTATATTACAGATAAGAATATTTTTTTAACAAATTTATATAGTTTGAAATATACAAGTATTGATTTTTTAAATTGCATTTAGTTTGTTTTCTTACCTTTTTCGGATGCGTTTCTCAAAAAGATATTGACGAACTTCAAATCCAGTATGAAAAACTTGATTTTACCGAACTGGAAAGCCGAATGGACTCGTTTACAAGCGAACTGGACAAGACTCAGGAAAGCATTGATGAACTGAATAATTATATAGATCAATTAAATGAAAATATAGATAACATAAATTCATCCATAATTGATGATAGCAGCGGATTTCCTTGGTGGTGGTTTTGGGGGTTTTATTAAATATGGCTGCTTTTTATTATTAGCGCATTAATCAAACGCAATTCATTAATTGATATTGAAATTATGGGGATAGGAGAATGATGTTATGAAAAAAAGGTCAATCGCATTATTATTGATTATTGTATTAATATTTGGCGCTTTTGTAGGATGCGTTTCTCAAAAAGATATTGACGAACTTGAAGCTCGTTTAAAAAGCAAAATCGAATATATTACAGAGCTTGAAGACAGACTTGACTCATTGACGAGAGAGCTTAGCGAGAAAAAAGAGAATATTGATGAATTGATCGGACGTTTAGATGAATTAACTGATGATATTGATAAATTAAATTTGCTTATTGATTATTATAAAGACTCAATTGATTAGATTCTATTGAATATTTTACAGATAAAGGCTATCTTAACGATCTATCATTAGCATGGCGCGATGACCATCCCTATTCTTATCTTGATCTCGAAGTTTACAAAGAATATGGAATTCAACAAGATTTTATAGAATGTATATTATACAATAACAATAATATAGTTGGTTATTGCCTAATTGAGATTCGAGGACAAAACCCCGTACCGGAACTTAAAAACTATGTTGAGGAGCTAAAAATTCTAAAATATGGTCGATTCCCTAATCTTTATGAAGGAAAGGTCATAAAAACAGCATATTTCTCGCTCATTGACGGCAAATATCAAAAAATTTCCAAATTAGAAGTAAGAGCAATTTTGGCCAAGATTAAAGAAGAAAATCCGTATTTTAATCCTGAAGAAATTGAAAATGAAATCAACGAAAAAGGCTTTTTTGATGCCTATTATCAATTAAATATACCGCCATATTCTAAGAATGGATGGTTTGAAATTCATAAAGGCAGCGGCGGAAGTTATGAAAATCCAATTAATATTAATGAAAGAAGCTTTGATTTTATTATTAATTTAGATCTTTGGCATCCTGAAAGTTCAATTGAAGTATCAGTAAATAAAGGTAACATAAGAGCTGTTGACAACGCATATGAGGCTCATCCGATTAATGATGAGCAATATGTCTATTGGCGAAACTTACATCGCGCTTATCTTTGGGAAATCAACGAAGAAATCTTGGATAATCAGAAGATATATATTGATGTAATATCTAAACATAAAGGAAATATCTGCGCTTATGCTGTGATAGAAGTAATTAAATCTCAAGAGCATGAAGGTTATGAACCGCTGATTCTTGTGTCGAGAGTTATTCCGAATTTAAATGGCAATCCCCAAACTAATATCAATGAACATGTAATTAATTATATGAATCAATTTAAAATCTTATAAAATCTAAAGCGGCGCTTATTTAAGCGCCGCTTTTGTTTTAACTTGTCCATTTATCCAGCATATCTCTGATATTGTCTTTATAGCACTTTCTGCCTATATCCTCGCAAGCTATTAAGTTAACTGTTTTATAAGGTTGACCGTCGTATAACACGGTAATTTTGCCCACTATATCCCCTGCTTTAACGGGGGCTTTTACAGTATAATTTTCTTGTTTTACCTCTACGCTCTTTAATTCTTCCGCGCGGGCTTTAAATATCGCTATGTCTTGCTCGGGTTTTACCTGGACAGTTTTTTTCTTGCCTCGCGTTACCTCTACGCCTTGTTCCAACGTATTTTGTGAAGATACTAGGAGTTTGTTTTCGTAGTTGGCAAAACCGAAATTAAACAGCTTGGAAACTTCGGCAAACCTTGTCTTGCTGTCGGGCGCGCCAATTACTGTGCTTATCAGCCTTAAATTGTTTCTCTTGGCTGTGGCGCTTAAGCAATGCAGCGCTTCCGAAGTATAACCGGTTTTTCCGCCGTCGCAGCCTTCATAAAAGCGCGACAGCTTATTGGTATTGGTAAGTTCGGTTTCGCGTCCGCCTTTGTGGACTATCTTGTCCATCCAAATCTTTGAGTGCAGGAAATACTCTTTATGTTTGATAAGCTCGCGCAGCATCATGCTTACATCTTTTGCGCAAGAATAGGAATTTTCGGCCGGCAAGCCCGTGCAGTTTACAAAATTGGTGTTTTGCAAGCCGAGCTCTTTAGCCTTTTGGTTCATCTTTTGGACAAAGGCTTCTACAGAGCCGCATATGTGCTCCGCTAAAGCAACGCACGAGTCGTTGGCGGAAGCTACCACTATGCTCTTTAATAGGTCGCTTACTTTGTATTGGCTGTGCGCATCCAAAAATGCTTGAGAGCCGCCCATCGAAGCAGCATTTTCGCTGACGGTTATCATATCGTCCAAAGTCATAGCGCCCGAGTCTATATGCTCGTAGCACAATATCAAAGTCATTATTTTTACCATGCTGGCTATGGGCAAACGCGCGTTTTCGTTATATGCGTAAATTACCGTTTGTGTGTCATAGTCGCACAAATATGCAGCTTTTGCTTTTATCTCGAAAGGCTTATTTTTCTCGGTCAAAGCAAAGGCCGCCCCGGTCTTTAGAAAATAAAAAGTAAATATGGACAAAACCATTAAAAACGCTAAAATTTTATGCTTTTTCCTCATATGTCTTACCTCGAAATTTTATTCACATTTAGGTTTTGCCATATTTGTTAAAATATGTATTTTAAATCAAACCGAAATAACAAAAGCCTTGGTAATTATCATACAGACAAGGGAAAGCAAAAAGTTGACGACAATAAAAATTACGAAAAAGATAATTAATTCTCTAAACATAGACGGATAATCGACGTTATGAAAACAAAACGCGCCCGCATGCAGATTGGAAAACAGCCGTCCCATACATATCGCCATAGCGCCTAGCAAAAAGAACATAAGCATTACTTGAAAAGGAATAAAGATAAAAATAAGGTTTACAATTCCCCCGCCGCCGTAAATCTTTATCAAAGCGACCGCCGCAAAACCCGCCAGGTATCCCCTATAAATAATCAAAATAAACCCAAACGGCAAAATGAAAACGCTGATATTAACCAAGACTATGACGCCGTATAAAATGAGCATTATAAAGGTGTTTCCAAAAAAAGCGATAAAGAAGTTGACGTCTATATAAATGCTTTTGAAAAAAATAATCTTTATTCTTTCTTCGGTTAACAGCCCGCTTAGGTTATTGGCGCTTATAATGCCCAGCACCAAGCCCAAAACGGCAAATAACGCCAAGAGTATATAATATTTACAATAGCGAGAGAAGTGGTCGCTAAAATACCCGCCCAGGTCGAGTTTTGCCATATTATATAATATGGCAGTCAAGGCTTATTCATAACTTTAGATAAGCTGTCTTATTCTATCGGCGGCCAGACATATAAACTCTTTATTAGTCGGTTTGCCGCGTTTGTCGTTTATAGTTTCGCCAAATTCGGCTTTTAAAACATTGACATTGCCGTTTAGCCAAGCCGCGTCTATGGCGTTGCTTATGCTACGTTCGACGTTTTGGACGGTCGTATTTCTGTTTTTGGCTATCCACGGATAAATCGAATGCTTTAGCGAACAGAATCCGCCGTCGTTAATCACCAGCGTAATGGCGTCTTTTAGGTAATGAAAGCCTTTCAGCGTGGGCATTAATCTTAGCGACAATAAATAGCGATAAATAACCTGCTCTATGTTCATAAATATATTTTTGCATAGATTAAAACGCATTTAATGCCGCAATTTGTAGTAAAAAGATAAAATTAATCAAAATTTATTCGTCTATCATCCAATCAAGATATACTCCAAACCCTTTTGTCGGATCGTTGATAAACACGTGGGTTACGGCTCCTACCAATTTGCCGTTTTGGATAATGGGGCTTCCGCTCATGCCTTGGACTATTCCGCCCGTCTTTTTGATTAATTCGGGATCCGTTACCCTTATTACCATGCTCTTTTCTTCGCTTGTCTTTTGGTTGTTGGTCTTGATTATCTCGATATCGTATTCTTTTATTTCGCTGTCAAGAGTAGAAACTATCTTGGCTTTGCCGGGCTTGACTTCGCGCCGTTTGGCTATTTCTATAGGGTTTGGATATAAAGGATTGAGCAATCTTTCTTCTAATACCCCATATACGCCGAATCGGTTATTTTTCTCCACAACGCCAAGCTTTTTGCCTTCTTTTAAGAATACGCCTCTTATCTCGCCGGGCGCGCCCTTTTGGCTCTTCTTTAAACCGATTATGCTGCATCGATAGACATCGCCGCTTCTGACAGGAACCATAGTCAAAGTATCCGGATCGCAAATCGGATGGCCTAACGCGCCGAATTTATAGCCTGACTTGGTTTCTTTCATAAAAGTAATAGTTCCTATACCTGCTGCGCTGTCTCTAATCCATAGCCCTAACTTGTATCTTCCGCTGGAAATATCGCAAGCGGGGGTTATAATAGTCGATCTTTGTTTGTTGTTGCGAACGAATTTTAAAATAAGTTTTTCGCCGATGTTTTCAGGTTTATTTATTATTTCGTCCAAAGATGCCACGCTCTCTATCGGCTCGCCTGCTATTTCGGTCAGGATATCCCCGGGCTCAATTCCTGCCTCTTTGGACGGCGAAACAGAGCCTTCGGCCGTGTTGATATTTGTAACGCCGATGACAATCACGCCCTGAGATTTTATTGATATGCCTATAGGCATTCCTCCTAAATAAACTTGCTCTTTTTTAATTTGAGCACTTGTAGCTATATCGGCGGTAATGTTTTCGGAATTAAAAATCGGATATGTAAACTTAGAAACATTTATAATTAACGCGGTTAATAAGACCGCTACAAAGAAACACACGCTTACTTTGAATCGCGCCATAACCTACCTCGCCTAAAAATTCTATTTCTAGTTTAAATCAGCGACGGGTTTTTAATTCAAAGAAAGCGTTTCTAAATATTGGTCGTATGAAATATAAAAAATTATGAATATTTAATTGATTTTTTGTAATCGTCGCTCCAGCTTTTGAGCTCCTTAGCGTGCTCAATCGACAAGCTGCTGTTTTCATGACCGCCGGCCAAACGGGCGATTTCTTTTACGGTTTTGTCGTAGTCTAGTTTTTCGACCTTGGTATATGTTTTGCCGTCTTCTTCTTGTTTGTAAATTAAATAATTATGGTCGCCCATAGCGCAAATAGCCGCTAAGTGCGTTATGGTTATAACCTGGCGGGAACGGGAAACGCAAGCGAGCTTGTTGGCTATGGTTTGACCTATCTTTCCGCTGATGCCTGTGTCTATCTCGTCGAAAATCATAGTGTCTATATCGTCGTGCTTGGACAGTATCATTTTTAGAGCCAGCATTATTCTGGACATTTCGCCCCCGGAGGCTACCTTAGCCAAAGGTTTCGCAGGCTCGCCTATGTTGGCGGATAAATAAAACTCGGCTTTGTCTATTCCGTCAGCTGTTATTAAATCAAAGAAGCGCTCTTTGGACGGGATTTCTTCAAATAATATTTCAAATTTTGCTCCAGCCATGCCTAAATCTTTTAACTCGTTGTTTACCTCGCTGCAGAAGTTCTGCGCCCCCTCCCTTCTCTTTTGGGACAGCAATACCGCCCGATTATATAACTTTTCGCCGACAGTTTCTATATCGTTTTTTAATTTTTCTATGATTTCGGCGCTGGATGACAGCCTTTTGTATTCGTTTTGAGCGTTAATTAAGAATTTTTCTATTTCTTCAAATGTCGAGCCATATTTTTTCTTTAGGTTTTTTATTTGATCCAGGCGGTTTTCTATCTTGTCTGCCGTCTTTTCGTCGTAGTTTAGACTTTCTGCGATGTCCTTAAGAGAAACGGTTATGTCCTCCAGTTCGTATTGAACGGATTGCAGTCTGTCGTATAAGGATTGATATGCGGAATCGTAAGAAGAAATAGAGCCTAACGCGCTTACGGCTTCGGCTACCAAGGAATTGGCGCCGCTAGAGCCGCTCAATAAATCATAAGATTGGCTAAGCCCGCGCATTATGCGTTCGAAGTTTATTATCTTAGCGCGCTCGTCTAAAAGCTGCTGTTCCTCGCCTTCTTTTAGATTGGCCTGGGTGATTTCGTCGATTTGGAATTTTAATAAATCAAGCATTCTCTCTCTTTCGGCGTCCGATATGCCAAAAGAGCTTAATTCGAATATAAGTTTTTTGTATTGATGATAGAGCTCGCAAACTTCGCTCTTTAATTCGTCTAAATCTTTTATGTAGGCGTCTAAGAGTTTTAAATGGGTTTTTGGGCGCAAGAGCGATTGATGCTCGTGCTGGCCGTGTATATCCACCATGGACTCGGTAACGCTTCTTAGCATTGACAAGGTTACCAGGCTGCCGTTAATGCGGCATTCGCTTCTGCCCTCGGCTGTGAGAGTGCGCGAAATAATTATTGTGTCGTCTTCGGCGGAAACGCCAAAATTTTCGAGCTGTTGGCGGATATTTGAATTTATGTAAAATACGCCTTGAACGAGGGCTTCGGTCTCGCCGCTTTTGAGCAAAGTTTTATCCGTTTTTGAACCTAACAAAAAATTGAGCGAGTCCACGATTATGGACTTGCCCGCGCCCGTTTCGCCGCTTAAAACTATAAGACCGCTATCAAAGGATATCTCGAGTTCTTTTATAATGGCTATGTTTTTTATGCGTAGCGTTAGTAACATATAAAAATTATAACATATTATTTAATAATGTCGTGCAGTTTTTGGAGTATATTTTGGACAACCTCTTCGTCTCGGCAGACTATCAAAAATGTGTCGTCCCCCGCGATACAGCCTAATACCCCCTCAAAGCCGGACTTGTCAATCATAATTGCGGCCGCGTTGGCGCTGCCGCTTAAAGTTTTTACTACTATAAGGTTGTTCGCGCTGTCGATAGAAATAACTGATTCTCTAAACATATTAGTCAGCTTGACGTTGATATTGGTAGTTTTTTCGACAGCGTATTTATATTTTCGGGATTCGCCCAAAACCTTGATAAGCCCCAGCTCTTTTATGTCTCTGGATACTGTGGCCTGGGTTACGTCAAAATTGGCTTTTTTTAACTCTTCCACCAATTCTTCTTGCGTTTCAATGTCCTTTTTGGAAATTATTTCCAAAATCTTGGTCTGCCTCGCAGTCCTACCCATTATTCCTCCTTATTAAAACTCCATTTATTAAGTTTTGTAAACAGTTTATTATAAAACTCGGACGGCTTGATTTTTACAAAACCGGCCATTAATTTGTGCTTTGAAATGGTAATCTTTCTTAAATCAAAATCTTTTACGGGAATTCCGTCCGCGATCAAAACCGCGTTTGGCGACTCGGAATTGACCTTAATATTAATGACTTCGTTTTCGCCTATGACTATTGGACGGCTTCTTAAAGAATGCGAGCAAACGGGAGTCAGCACTATTCCTTTTATGTCCGGACTCAAAATCGGTCCGCCCGCGCTTAAAGAATACGCGGTAGAGCCTGTGGGAGTGCTTACAATAAATCCGTCCGCGTTATATCTGTCTATAAGGCTGTTTTGGGCATACACATCGAAGTTAATAATTCTGGCTGTGGCTTGTTTTAACAGCACGATTTCGTTTAGCGCCATCGCGTCCGCGCTTCCGCTTTTTAAATTAAGCATTGAGCGGTATTCTATTGAAAAATTAGAGTTTTTTAACGCTAAAGCCGTTTTATCCAGCTCGTGCACTTCGCTTTCGGTCAAAAAACCCACATTGCCTATATTAATGCCTAAAACGGGCTTGTTTTTTATCGCGCAGGCTTTTACTACATTTAATATGGTTCCGTCGCCGCCCGCTACGGCAATTATGTCGTTTTGGTCAATCAGCTCTTGCAAGTCAAAAGCGTCAAAACTTCTAAAATATTCGTCCGAGTTATATAGTTTTTTTTCTATGCTTACAACAAGCCCGTGATTTTTAAAACTGGTTAGAGCTTCCTTGGAGGCTGCTAAAGCGTTTTCTTTTTTTAAGTTGACTATAAATCCTATCTTCATTGTAATAATTATACAGGATAATAAATAAAATTTCAACGATAAAATTAAAAGGGCGTTTCTTTAAGAACGCCCTTTGTATCATTGCATTTAAATTAAATAGCTTTTGAAGTCTTGATTTTTAGAACGACATTGACTTGGATGCCCTTATCTAGCGCAACGGCTTTTAAGCTCTCCCATTCCGCAAAGCCGTAAAAGTCGCCTGTGATAAGGTTGGGATTCTCAAACGAGCTTACCTGAGCGTTTATGGTAACCGTGCCGCTATATATCATAGATTTGCCCGTTACGGTTATGGTGCTTTGACCTCTTAGGTTGGGAATAACCACTTTTGACTTCGTAGTGGATACCGTAATCTCTTTTATAGTCCTAGCGCCAGTGTTGTCAAGAGTGTCAATCCTTATCTTAGAAATCGAGCTGGCGTTAGTAAATTCCAAAGAATAATAGAACTTGGTATTGCTTTGGATATTGGGGAAGCTTACGGTAAATGTCTTGGAATTATCCTGCGTGGTCGTATTAATATTATCTATCTTCGCCAATTCGTCGCCTTTGCTGAGGTCGGAATCGCCGTATTCTGTGTTTAAGTTGCTTACAGGTTTTTTGTAAGCGCGCAACGCAGCATCCCACTTGTAATCGCTTAGGTCAAAGTATAGATAGTTATACATATCTAAGTCGTCTATCATCCAATAGCTTGCGGTTGCATCCTTTACATATACTAAGGAATTCTTGGTGGAATAATCTTTGTTTTGCAAGCCTGAATAGTTATAGCCGTATTTTAGACCGCTCATTGTAAAGGAGAAGAGCAATATCAAGCCAAGGACAGTTACAACGCCTATGCCGAAATAGTTTTTATAAGTTCTAGGTCTTTTTTCGATTTCTACCTTTTTGAATGTGCGCTCTTCAAATTTGCCTTTTTTGGCCTTGTGTTCGACCTTTTCTGTAACAACGCGCGCTATTCTTACCGAACGCATAGGCAGCTTTTTAGCAAGGTTGTCAAACACAGGTTGCAAATAGTTGAAGTAAGGAGTGATGAAACCGTGGGTGGAAACGGTAAACATCATTATAACCGCATACATCGACAAGCCTAAAACGGTATATAACATTAAGCTTGCGCCGAA
>DATCJN010000057.1:0-11775 GCA_036562755.1 Clostridia bacterium
GCCAAATCGGATTCCAACAAAATATCGTCGCTCAAAAATTTCATATTATTGCCTCCGATAATAGTATTTACAATATGATAATTTAATTTTATGTAACCGCTTACATAAATAATATATACCAATGCCGTCGAAAACACAAGCCAAAAAAGTCGGGTTTTGAAAAAATATTCTTTAATTTCCGCCGATATGATGATTAAAAAGAACCTAAAAGGGAGATTGCTGGATTTTAAATATAAAAAAGCCCTTTAATACTAAAGGGCTTTATTCCTGGAGCTGATGACGGGACTCGAACCCGTGACCTCCTCCTTACCAAGGAGGTGCTCTACCTGCTGAGCTACATCAGCATTTAGATTGTTCAAAACACTTATCAATTATAATATATTCTCAAGCCTGTTGGCAAGTATAAATCAAGATAATTTAATCTGAAAATTATGGATAAATTATTTGTCTCTATTCAATCTAATATCTTTGCCCGTAAAAGATAAGAACAATGAATTGGCCTTATTGTTAAGTCTGGAAAAAATCCTTTCGCCGTAGCGGTTTAAGATATCCTCTAAACCTAGATTAGTTGAAATAAGGGTATGTTTTTTGATTATTTGGCGTTCATTTATAATGGTATATAAATAGCTTTCTGTTACGTTGCGGTATAAAGGCTCTGTTCCAAGGTCGTCTATTATCAGCAAATCGCAGTCAATAAGCGGCTCTATGTATTGAAGTTTGTCTTCGATGTTTGCGGTATGGCTTCTTAAGAATATATTGCTAAGTCCAAAAGCCGTAGTAAAAAACACATAAAAACCCTTATATGACAATTCGGTCGCTATACAACTGATTAAATGCGTCTTACCCGTGCCCGTTGCGCCGCTAAAGACTATAGTATTATAATTGGTATTAGGAAATTTAGCGCAGTATTGCCCCATTTTTTCATAGGTTTGAATCATTAACTCTTTTTGTTTTGGGTCTTTAAACACGTCAAAATTGCAATCGTTAAAACTGCATGACATATTACCGTAGATTCCGCACATAGACGCGACGCGTTGAGAAATTTCCTTTTTTGCGCAAACGCAAAGTTCTTTGCCGAAATATCCGCTGTCTTGGCAAGTAGGACAAGAATATTGAGGAGTGATAACAAGACCTAGTTTATCCAAAATCTCTTGACGCTTTGCTTCAATCTTTTTTAATTCTTGGGTAAGATCTTTGGAATCGGGGTTTTGCCCGCACAAATAGCTGTATTCTCTGTATTTTTTCTCGATTTTATAAAAATTCTCGTCTTCCAATGCTTTTTGGTAATTATATTCTGCCAAAGTTAAAGCGCGGCTTTGACGCTCTTTTATACTATTTAATACTTCTTTTAAAACCATAATTTAGAAGTCCACCTTTGAAACATCGTCGATTAACGCGTTGAGTTCTTGTTGGGTATATGCTCTTTTAGCAGTAGGTTGTTGTATTGAATTTTCAACCGATTGAACAGAGGTCGAAGCTTTGGCCTGTTCTATAGTGGTAATCTTTTGGTCATACCACGACGCCAAAACTTTATTCATATACGCCATAGGGGAAGCCGTTCCTTTGGCAAGCTCTGCGCAGTATAAAATCAGCTCGTCGCTAAGTCCCCAAGAATAAGTCCAGGTTCTGTAATTATCCCTGTCCCAGCTGGTAATATTTTTTTCTATATTTAAAGTTTCAAATATTTTCTTAATCTTTTTATCTGTTTCGCTGAGTCTTTCTATATGCGCGCTTATGCTGTTTGCGGTAACAAGGCCTTGTTTATAAAATTTATTTACAAGGTCGTTCATTCCCTCAAGAGTCCTTATATGCCGCCTAAAGCAAGCGTCCGCTATCATCAAAAGCGCGTCTTCCTCAAAACCCTTACTCAACCAATCGCTGATATAGGTTTCTATTATATAATCCAGCTGTTCGTAGTAAACGCCTATCGTGCGGTTAATGTTCCTTGCCAAAGCGTATAATTTATCGCGGTTATTTTCAAACGCCTCAATCTCTTGAATGGTCATCATCTTGTTTTCGTAATACTTGGTCAAAGCGGCGTCAAGCTTGGCAAATCCGCCCTTTTTTATGCGTTTAGCCACCGCGATAATGGTATCCAAATCAAACAAAAACTCTTCTTTCCACTTTAGATACATTGAACGCTCGTCGATATCCGCTCTTTTGCGGCTGCCCAAAGCTTTCATAACCTGAGCCAGTTCTTCCGAAACCTTGTCGTATTCCAATATCTTTTGCTCCACTCTCTCGCGCGTGGTTATTCCGGCGTTAGCCCAGTTTCTGGCCACCGCGCAGATATATTTATAATTAATATCCGCTCCCTTTAATTCCACGCAATATCTGACGACGAGCAAAAACGCCTCAGGCTCTATATGGTAGGTTTCGATTAAACCGTAATATTCGTTAAACTCATTTGGCAGGATTTCGCGGTCAAACATCGCCTCGAGCTTCATATTAAACTCGGCGTATTTGGTTGCGCTGTATTTTTTGATGTTTAGCGCGTTTTTGGGCGGCAAATATCTGACGGCAAAAGGGTTATGGCTTACGATGGACACAAGCCCCAGTTCCGCCCAGTAGGTATAAGCGTCGATTATCTCGGACGGCTGCATAGCGAGCGCGCGCGCCATTTTTTCCAGGTCGTTGTCCGGCGTATGCGGTTGCGCGCACAAAAACAGCCCGTAAATATACACCTTAACGCACATATCGGGCGCTTGCGGAAGGTATTCGGATATAAACAGGTTGTCTATACCCGTAAAGCTGTCCAGCAAATATTCGCCCGAGAAACTAACCAACATCTATATACCCTAAAAATTATAATTATATGGAAGTAAATGATAACATTTTTCGGCGTAAACTTCAAGTTATACGCCCAAAACCCCAAAAGTCAAAAAACTATGTTTTTAAAGTCAAAAACTGCCGCAAAAATTTATATGTTGTTCAAAAAGGCATTATATGTTAATATAAAATGGTAAATAATTATGAAAATTTTACATACGGCTGATTTGCATTTAGGCAAAAAGTTATTCAATGCCGACCGACTTGAAGAACAGACGGTGGTAATGCAAGAGATAATAAATATCGCGCGCGAGAATAAAGCGGATTTGGCGCTTATTGCGGGCGATATCTTTGACACAGCTATGCCTTCGGCCGCCGCGGAAGCGCTGTTTTTTGAGAGCATGGTCGAGCTAGGAAGAATTTGTCCCGTTATAGTAATAGCGGGCAATCACGACGACCCCGCGAGACTTGCCGCCGCAAAAGAAATGGCGCTTGCTTGCAATATAGTCTTGGCGGGCGACCATAACATTGCTTATTCGGCAAAAAAATTTACTGCCGGCAAGGGCTGCGTCAAGACCGAGATAAACGGCCAAAAAGTGTGCGTCAATATCCTGCCTTATCCGTCCGATTCAAGGCTGCGCGAAGCTATAGACGAAAACACCTCTTATACCACCCGCGTAAAAAACAAATTATTCGAGGGCGCGCAAGGGTTTGAAAAGGACAGTATTAATATAAACATCAGCCATTTGTTTTGCGTAGGCGGCGTAAAAGAGGGCGACGAGCGCGAAATAGAACTGGGCGGAGCGCGGTTGATACCCGTTGACGCATTTCCCCAAGCTCATTACACCGCGCTGGGACATATTCATAAGCCTCAGACAATTTCAAAATCGCGCAATATTTATTACAGCGGCTCTATAATGCCCTACGCGTTCGACGAAACTTCTCAAAAATCGGTTATAATCGCCGACATAAGTTATAGCGAAACCTGCGTAGATAGAATTCCATTGACTAAATACAAGCCCGCTGTAAAACTTCAGGCCGAAAATATAATCAGCGCAATGGAAGCGCTGGAAAAAAATAAAGATAAATGGGTTTGGCTGGAATTAAACATTAACGACAGCCTTAAAGACAGCGACGCAAAAAGATTAAAAGCCTACCCAAATATGTTAAGGTTTTCGCTAAACTTGCCCGAAAGAGAAAAAGTTATCGTAAAAGACAAACATCAAAAATCCGACAGAGAGATTTTTATAGAGTATTATAAGAGTTTATATAACGGCAACGAGCCTGATCCGGAGCTTGTCAATTTGTTCTTGGAGATTATGAACGAACTATGAAACCCGTCAGTTTAAGAATTAAAGGCATAAAGAATTATCAGTCAGAGCAGTTTATAGACTTTGAAAGCCTCTCAAGCGAGGGCGTGTTCGGCATTTGCGGCAAAACGGGTTCGGGCAAATCGGCTATTGTCGAGAGCATTATAATTGCGCTGTTTGGCGATTTGCCCAGCGGCAGATTGGACAATTACGCCATAGTCAACCTTGTGGACAAAGAGGCTTATATAGAATTTGTCTTTAGCCTAAACAAAGACGGGGAGATTAAAAAGTATTTGGTTACCCGCAAGCTAAAAACGCTTAACGGCAACAAGATGGACGCCGAAATTTTTGATATAACTTATAATAAGATAAGTTTGGCGTCGGGCGCAAGGGACGTAAAAAACTATGTAATAGACTTATTAAAAATAAACGAAAAAGACTTTACCCAGTGCGTAGTCTTGGAGCAGGGCGAATACGACAAGTTTGTCCGCGCGGACGCTTCCGAACGCAAGAGAATGATAGGCAATATCTTTTCGCTCAACAGATACGGCGACGAGCTTAACCAAAAGGTTTTGGCACACAGACAGGAATACAAAAACAAAGTCGATATGCTGGAAGGCCTGCTAAGCGGCATGGGCGAGATAGACAAAAACATAATAGAAAACAAGAAAAAAGAACTGGACGCTTGCCAAAATGATTTGGATAAGACTACAAAACAAAAAGACCAAGCCGCGCAAAAATTAAAAGAATTAGAAAAATTAAGCGAAGAATACCGCAAATATTTGGAGCTTCAGCAAAATATACAAAATTCTCAAGAACAAAAGGCGAAATTGGAAAGCCAAATAAAAGAGCTTGAACAGGATTACGCTCTTAAAGCCGAACAAATTAAAGAAGTTAAAAATTTAACTCAAGAAAAAGAAAAATTAAAGTCCTACATAGACGAGCTTAATAAAAACAGACCAAACCAGGACAAGATAAAAAATTTACTTGAACAAAGAGAACAAAAACGAGAAGAATATAATCAAACCAAAACTATAATTAACGCGATAAAAGAAAATTTGCAGAAAGCCCAGGACGCTCAAGAGAAATATTTGGGGCAAATTAACGACGAATTATCAGCCTTATATACTTTAACCAATATCAAATTGAATTTTGACCAAAGTCTTGCCGTTGTTTTGGCGGAAAGATATAAAGAATACGACTCAAGCGTCCAAAGTTTTAAAAAGCTAAATCAAGAATCAGAAGAATTAAATGAGATTGTAAAAAAAGACAGCCAGGAATTAAACGGCTTATATGTTCTTCAAGCAGGACTGCTTCAAAAAGAGAACGAATATAAGAGAACTTTGGAAGAATTAAGACGCGAAAAAGAGCATCTGACCATTCGCAACGCCAAGGCCGTTTTGCAATCCAATCTAAAAATAGGCGACGCCTGCCCTATTTGCGATAATATCATCAAGCAACTGCCCAAAGATATAGAACCAATCAACCTGGACGATATAAACAACAAAATCGACCATTGGGATAAGGCTTATTACGATATTTCGGCGACGATAGCTTCAAATGCCGAAAGAATATCCAATTTGGAAAAAACCATAAAAACCAACCAGGAAAAAATTAAAAAACTGCAAGACGATATCGCAAAATTAAATTTAGACGCTTCTTGCGTAAATATCATAGAACAGTTTGAAAAAATAAAAAACAACTGCTTAAATTTAATTCAAACACACGACAAAGCCAAAGAATATATCCAAACTCAAAAAGCCGAACTTGAGAAAAAAGAATTGCAGCTTAAGGCCATTGAGGAGCAGGGCAAGGCTTTGGCTTCGCAAATCAACGAGCTTCAAGAATGCTTAAAAAATATTTTGGGCGAATATAACAGCTTTGACGAGGCGATAGAGATAAATAATAAAAAATATAACGAGCTTGACAGCAAAATCCAAGCCCTTGCGGACGCCGAAAAGCAAGCGCATAACGCGCTAAACGACGCAAAGCAGGAGCTAATCAAAACCTTAACCGAACTTCAAAATCACCAGAACAATATTGCTTCTTTAAACTCTAAAGAAATTGCCCAAGACGAACTGGAACAAGCCCGAGCGCAAAAAGCTCAACTGGAAGAGTTTCAAACCCAATTGTCTCAAAGACTGGGCGAGCTAAGGAGCGAATTGGAGCGCCTGCAAAATGATTATAAAATTTACCAAGCAAGAAAAAAAGAGCTAGACCTTGCCCAAAAGAAACTGGATTTAATCAACCAGCTTCACAAGCTTACCTCAAGCAATAAATTAATGGAATTTATGGCCGAAGAATATATAGAAGAGTTCACTTATACCGCCAGCGAATATCTCAATATGCTTACTATGGGGCAGTTTGAGTTAATTTATCAAAACGGGTTTTTAATTAAAGACCATTTTTGTGGAGGTCAAATTCGCAAAGTCAACACCGTAAGCGGCGGCGAAATGTTTTTGGTGTCGCTGTCTTTGGCTATTTCTATTTCGCGCGCGCTTTCTCGCAGAAGCGGCGCTGCGGCGGTAGAGTTTTTGTTCATAGACGAAGGGTTTGGAACATTGGACTCTGACTTAATTGATACAGTTATGGACGCTTTGGAAAAACTAAAGGGCAGTTTTATTATAGGACTTATTTCTCACAGAACGGAGCTTCAACAGCGCCTGCCCAAAAAACTCTATGTTCAAAAAACCGCTTCAGGCAGCGAAATAAGCTACTAAAAAAATCGCCGCTGTTAAAGCGGCGTTTTATTTAAGCGTAATAATCTATCGTGGCGTTGACGCTAGAGAGTTTTCCAACTATGTCTTGGTAGCCTCGGCTTATATAATTATCTCCGCTTATTAAGGACACGCCCTCCGCCTTTAGCGCCGCGCCCACCAGCGCCGCGCCCCCGCGCAAATCCGAAGCGGCTACTTTTGAGGGCTTGAGCGTCTCAACGCCTTCTATTATCGCGGTGTTGCCCTGAATATTGATTTTGGCGCCCATATGGTTTAGCTCCTGGGCTTGTTGAAACCTGTTCTCAAACACGGTTTCGGTAATAGTGCTTACTCCGTCGCACACCGCCATCAGACTTAACATTAACTGCTGCAAATCGGTAGGAAATTCGGGGTGCGGCCCCGTAGTGATATGCGCCGCCTTTAATCTTCTGTCCACCGAAATGTTAATCGTGTCGCCCTCGCTTTCAATTTTAGCGCCCATCTTTCTTAGTGTCATAATAACTTTTTGCAAATCCTTAGGGCGAGCGTTTCTCAAAGTCAATTCTCCCCCCGCGATGCAGCAATAAATCAAAAATGTTCCCGCTTCTATATGGTCAGGCGTTATTACGTAAGGCTCGGTTTGGGCTAATCTTTCCACGCCGTTGATTTCCAGCATGGACGTGCCTATTCCCTTAATATCAGCGCCCACCGAAACCAAAAATTTCGCTGTATCCACTACATTAGGCTCTCTTGCGGCGTTTCTTATTATGGTTTTGCCCTTGGCAAGCGTTGCCGCTATCATCAAGTTTACGGTCGCGCCCACCGAAGGATAGGGCAGATTTATCTCGCCGCCTACTATGTCGCCTTGGGCTGTTAGAAATATCTTGTCCTCAACAATTTTGCTCTTGATCCCTAAGACCTCAAAGCCGTCCAGATGATAATTTATTGGCCTTGAGCCTATTTTGCATCCGCCCGGCATGCTGACGCAAGCCGTCTTGAATCTGCCTATAAGCGCGCCCATAAAATAGCTTGCCGCGCGTATGCTTCTCATTTTGGGGTGAACCGCAAAGCAGCTGTTTAGAGTTGAGGGTTCTATCACCATTTCCCCGCGCGCGTCTATGTGCGTATGACACCCCATAGAGTGCAAAATCTCTCTCATGTCAAAAATATCTTCTATTAGGGGAACGTTTCGCAAAATCACAGGAGTATCGCACAAACACGCCGCAGCTATTATTGCCAATGTGGCGTTTTTGCTGCCGCTGATAATAACTTCGCCCGATAATTTTTGTCCGCCGTTTACCATTATCATACGCCTTTAGTATGAATAGAGCCTTGAATAATTATTCTTTTTTGGCGCTTTTTATCCTATTTGATTTTTTTACTATATTTTTATTGGTCAATTTTTATTGTATAGATGCTTTTGCCAAGGGGCATAATCCTTATTATTAAAAATTTTTGGGGCTAAGAGGGAGAATATATGATAGAAGAACTTACGGGCAGCATCACCCTAAAAAAAGGCGACGAGGTTTTTTTGGACAATGTGTCCTTGAAGCTAAACAGCGGCGAGGCTATGGCGCTGTTTGGCCAAAATGTCGCTCTTAAGCGTCTGTTTTTAAAGATAATAGCTTCCCAAAAAAAAGACCTGGTCCTGCTTATAGAGGATGACACTATCTTGGCGGATATAATTTCAACCAATTCCGAGCGCTATATTTTGCGCACGAGTATTTTGTTTGGAACTTTTGATGTTACAGAATATCTTGAATATAAATTTTCTCATTTGGAAATGCCCAGAGCACAAAGGCTCAACGTTATAAAAGACAGGCTTATAAGGTTTGGTCTGGAACGCCATGCCCGAACCAAGCTAAAAAATCTATCCAGCAGCGAGGCCGCCCTGCTCAACATCGCGGCGCAATCCGCCACTAAAAAAAGGGTTATTATCATTGACGCGGACAGCTTTACGGACGCGGAAATCAAACCTATGCTGGAAAAGGCCATCGTCGCACTAAAAAGTTTGGGATACAGCGTGCTTTTGAGCGTGTGCGTCAAAGAATTGAGCGAATGCGCAGGGATCGACAGGATAGGCAAAATCGAAGACGGCAAGATTATTGAACTCGCCCCGCCTATAAAAAGGGCTGAAAAGAGCGCGAAAGCGACTTTTATCGCCAAAATTAAGCGGTTTTTCTTAAAATTCAAAAAAACCAAAAAAACGATAGGAGTAGAACTCATATCGCGAAAAGAAGATTTTTAATGGAATTTTAATCTTTTTTTAATATGATGTTAATGCTTTTTTTTGCTCGATATAGTATATTTATAGTGTAAATAAAGGCAGGTAACATCATGAGATTCATAAAATGGGTTATTAGATCAATATTAGGACTGGTGGCGTTTTTTGGCGTAGCCGTTTCAATAAGCGTTCCCCTTGTCCCGTTGACTATATTCGCGACAAAGTGGTTAGGCTGGAAGGTTTCGTTGTTGAGCAATTTGCCTTGGTGGACGCCTTACGCGCTGGCTGCTTTAGGCGGACTAGCTGTGACCGCGTTGATTAAATCCTTGCCTATTATACGCAACTTTAGAAAGTTTATAGCCGAGGCAATATTGTTTGGCGGCGTATACGGCGGATTGTTCTATGTTTCCAGAACCTATTTCAATCACTATCTCATAGTTCCTAAGAACATTATGCTTCAAGCCTACAATCTAACCAAGTTCGGCTTTATCCCTACCGTATTTTCCAACAACGCTTACACTATGTTAGTAGGCGCAGGTCTTTTGGCGGTATTCTTGCTGATATTCTTTGCGGCAAGAGCGCTAAGAAACCCCAACAAAATCAAAGCCAAGCTAGCTATGAGCGCTGCCAAAGGAGCTCATACTACCGCACCTACCAACGTCGTAAGCTCGGCCGACGGCAAGATCGCGGATTACAAAGTCAAAAAATATGTTAGAGATATTTGGGGCAACTATATTGAAGAAGACGACTACAACGCGCGCATAAACGAAATCAAAAACAGAAAACTCTAAAACTCCTTAGACCATCTGATATTATTGAAAGTCCCGTTTTAATACAACGGGACTTTTAAATTATTGACAAAATATCGAATATTAATTTATTATATATGAAATATATTTTTATCAAAAAGAGGTCTTTATGCCGGTAAACGTATCAGGTAAACTGCCCGCGGTAAAAGCATTAGAAAAAGAAAACATCTTCGTAATGACTCAAGAGCGCGCGACTTCCCAAGACATCCGCCCGCTTAGAGTAGTCATACTCAATCTAATGCCCATAAAGGAAGTTACCGAAAACCAATTGCTAAGGCTGATTTCAAACACCCCTCTTCAAGTGGACGTGGTGCTGCTAAGGACGGAAAGCTACGAGGGCACGCACACGCCTAAAGAACACCTAAAGGAATTTTATAAGACCTTCAGCCAGATAAAAGACGAAAAATTCGACGGTCTGGTAATCACGGGCGCCCCCGTCGAAACCATGGATTTCTCCAATGTCTTGTATTGGGACGAACTGACCGAGATAATCAAATGGGCGGACACCAACGTTTATTCGACTTTATATATTTGCTGGGCAGCGCAAGCGGGATTATATCTGCACTACGGCATACCCAAATACCACTTGCCCAAAAAGATAAGCGGCGTATTTGAGCACAGGCTTTGCTCAAAATTAAATCCCATAGTAAGAGGTTTTGACGATAAGTTCCTAGCGCCGCATTCAAGATATACCGAAGTCAGACGCGAAGACATAGAAAAACATTCCTCGCTGGAGATATTGGCGGAATCGGACGAAGCGGGCGTGTATATAGTGGCGACCAAAAACTTGCGACATGTCTATGTGACAGGCCACAGCGAATACGACGCCGACACTTTGCACAAGGAATATACGAGGGATATCCAAAAAGGCTTGGAAATAGATATTCCTAAGCATTATTATGTCAACGACGAGGTGGGCAAAATCCCGCCTATGACCTGGAGAAGCCACTCTATGCTGCTGTTTAACAACTGGCTAAACTACGCGGTATATCAAGAGACGCCTTACGACCTGTCCAAACTTCCAATCTCAGAACACAAAGACTAAACATAAAAACAGTATCTTCAAAAGGAGATACTGTTTTTTTATCTCATTGTTTTATTATGCAGTTCTCAACCAAAAAATCCTTAAACGGTTTGCTCTTGCCGGTGTTGTAGTAATATAGAGACTTTAGGTTAAAGTCCACATAATCTTTGTCTTGTATTAATAAAAGCCCCGCGCCGTTTTTTATAAGTATGGAATTAGTCGCGAGCAAAACCGTGCGCTTATTGCCGTTGGAAAACAGTTGATACTTGCAGCCGTATAAAAAATATTCCAAAGCTTTCTCTAACGTATCTTCTATTTGTAATATAGTCTCAAGGTCTTTTTTCGCGGTTTCGGGGTCGGGCGGCGGAAGATTTTTTTCGTTGGGTTTGTCTCTTAGTTTGCCCGCCTGTTCATTGTCTAAGATAATAGAATTAATTTTGCATAAAAAGTCCAAGTCGGGCGTTTGATCCAAGTTGTCTAAGGCGTAATTCCACGCTTTTTGGAGGTTTTTGATAATGCTTTTGTGTTCGGGAGAAATTCTATAAACGTCGATATTTTCCAAGACCGCTTGTATTTCGTGGAAGGTGATGTTGATATTGGCGAGTTTAGCGCAAGAATAGATGCCTTTAATTAAATATTTTTTGGCAAGCTCCAAATTGTCTTGTCTGGAAAGACAAAATTCCATAAACACCTCCTATTAAAATATATATGTTTAGGCGGTAGTTTAGTAGTTATTTTGGAGTCTTAAAGAATTTTCTTCTACGCTGACTAAAATTAGGCCGTTGGAAGTCTTGCGATAATACTCAAGTCGGTCGGGATATTCGGCTATAAACAGCGTCGGATCTTTTCGCGTGCGGTATAATCTTGCCGGCGGCTCGACGGCTGCGTCATTATCGTTGTTATATGAGTTGTAATTGCTATAAGACTTAAGGTCGGGGATATT
>DATCJN010000017.1:0-55537 GCA_036562755.1 Clostridia bacterium
TTTAGACATACTTTTATAAGCGTCTGTTATTATGTCGGTATTAGAGAAAAATATATTCAAAAATTAGTTGGACACGCAAGTCTTGATATGACGCTAAATACATATACGCATATTTTAAAGCGTGGGAATTCGCCTATATTAGAATACATACAAAAGCTGAAAGATATTTTATAAAATGCGACCTATTGATTTAAGCCTTTAAAAATTCAAGGAAAAATTTTTGATATTTTTTATCAAACTTTGCTAATAACCCTATAAAAAAAGCCTTTTTTACTAACTAAATTAGTAAAAAAGGCTTTTTTTTGGAGCTGGTGAAGGGACTCGAACCCTTGACCTATTGATTACGAATCAATTGCTCTACCGGCTGAGCTACACCAGCAAAATATAAAAAGAGCAAGTTATATTATACAATCAGATATAAAAAAACACAACTAAAAAATTTTGCTACTTTTTAGAAAAGGGTATTAAATTCTCTAATCAAAAACCGTTTAACAAGCTTTTTAATTGCTATATAACGAGCGGCATAATATAATAGTAATACTATGAATCAGCCCAAAGAACAAAACGCTATAGAAAATGAAATCTCAAAAGAGATCCCGCGCAAAAAGTTTGGAGCTTATCAAATAATAAGCATAATAGTCTTGACTTTAATCTTGGCTTTGAGCGTCGCGGCCATTGTATATATGGTTAAAGAACTAGGTTGGAAAACTCTCTTTAACGCCGAGGGCGGCAGAGAAAAAGTCCAAGCATATATAGAACAGTTTGGCGCCTGGTCAAAGCTGGTTTATGTGTTAATCGTTTTTGTATCCATAATTTTGGCGGTTATCCCCAACAACATTGTCGCTATGGCCGGCGGTTATTTATACGGCATTTGGCCTTGCATAGGACTTACCCTAATCGGCGCTATTTTGGGAAGTTTGGCGGCCTTTGGGCTTGCCCGCGCGTTCGGACGCCCGCTTATCTACCAGGTGGTAAAACCCGAAACGATGCAAAAGATAGAAACCAAGCTCGAAGGCAAAAACTCGCTGTTATTTATATTATTTATGCTCATTCCCTTTATTCCCGGCGACGCGGTTTGTTACGCCGCGGGGCTTACCAAAATGAGCTTTAGGCAGTTTATCGTATTGGTAAGCATTACGAGGATTCCGGGCACTACGGTTTCGGCTTATATGGGCGGCGGCAACATCGCCTGGTGGATTTGGGTAATTTTCTTTGTGGCGCTGTTTATAATTGTCGCGATTGCCGCAAAATACGGCCGAAAAATCGGCGCGCGCCTTAGAAAGAAAAAAGGCATGGAAGCGCTCGCCGAATCTTTTGAGGGACTGCACGATGTGTTTACGCTTGACTTCTTAAGAAAGAAAAAAAAGGTCGAAGAAATTATTGATAACAAAGAATAAAAAATTAACGCCGCTAACAGATGCGGCGTTTTTTGACGCTATTTTTATTATCCGACAATCGCCTCGACCAAAAAATAAAAAAGGGCTTACGCTAAAAACCGTAAGCCCTAATATTTTATTTTAGTTTTCTTTTTCTTCGTTCCAGCTGTACATCTTTCTTAATTCTTTGCCCACTTTTTCAAGCATATGTTCTTTTTCTATCCTTCTGCAAGCGTTAAAGTGCGCTCTGTTGTTTGCGTTGTTTTCGGCTATCCATTTTGCAGCGAAAGTGCCGTCCTGGATTTCTCTTAGCACTTTCTTCATTTCTTTCTTAGTTTCTTCGGTGATTATTCTCTTGCCGGTTTCATAATCGCCGAATTCCGCGGTGTCCGAAATGGACTGGCGCATCATGGAGAAGCCGCCCTTATAAATCAAATCTACTATAAGCTTCATTTCGTGAACGCATTCAAAATAAGCGTTTTCGGGCGCGTATCCGGCTTCTACCAAGGTTTCAAAGCCCGCTTTCATAAGCGCGGTAACGCCGCCGCATAGCACCGCTTGCTCGCCAAATAGATCCGTTTCGGTCTCATCCTTAAAGGTAGTCTCCAACACGCCCGCGCGCGCGCCGCCGATTCCTGCCGCGTAAGCAAGCGCGATATCAAGCGCCTTGCCTGTGGCGTTTTGATGAATAGCTACCAAGCAAGGCACGCCTTTGCCTTCTACATATTCGCTTCTGACCGTGTGTCCCGGGCCTTTGGGCGCTATCATAAACACATCAACATCTGCGGGCGGAACGATCTGGTTGAAATGTATATTAAAGCCGTGCGCGAAAGCCAAAGCCTTTCCGCTCTTTAGATTGGGCAGTATGCTTTGTTTATACAATTTGGCTTGCAACTCGTCGTTTACCAAAATCATAATAACATCGGCGACCTTAGAAGCCTCTTCGGTGGTCATTACGGTCAAACCTTGTTCTTCGGCCTTTTTCCAAGACTTAGAGCCCTCGTAAAGTCCTACCACTACGTTAACTCCGCTGTCGCGCAAATTGAGAGCGTGAGCGTGTCCTTGAGAACCGTATCCGATAACAGCGACTGTTTTGTTTTTTAAGACGTTTAAGTCGCAGTCGGCTTGATAATAAATTTTGGCCATTATCTATACTCCTTATAAATATTTTGCAAAACTTATAATTATTAATTTATTATATAACTCTCATATTTAATAGTCAAACCAAATTCTCCTATAATTAGATTGGTAACAAACGCTTGCTTTATAAGATAAAATGTAGTATTTTGTCTTTTGGCTTTTAAAAGATATGATTTAAAAAACGCAAAATAGGCAAAACTATTTTTGGAAAAATATTCCAAAAAACCAAAAATTTTTCAAAAAAATTTAAATTAAACTAAAAAAGGGCGTGCGAATTATTGACAGCCCTTTACTTGCTATGATAATATAATAGAATGCATTATTATCTCATCTTGCGCCTTATGGCGTTTTTCTGCTTTAAAAAAACAACCGGAGCGCTAGGAACGAACTCGATTATGTTGGTTTACCAGTCAAGTAGTTAGATAATATCCACATTATATTATAAATATTACAAAATTTCAATAGTTTTCTCAAAAAAATAATTTCCAAAAGATAATCAAAATTTTACCTACATATAAAGGAGATAGTTGATGTCAGAGCAAGTTAAAATTCCTGTGAAAAAAGTCAAATATGGCAACAGGGAGCGGTATAGTTTTTCTAAAATAAAAGAAGTTCTCCAAATGCCGTATTTGATTGAAGTTCAAAAAAACTCCTATAAGAATTTTTTGGAACACGGGATACGGGAAGTTTTAGCTGACTATTCTCCCATAATAGATTTTTCCGGCAAGATTGAGCTGCATTTCTTGGATTATTCCCTAGAAGGCGAGCCTAAATATTCCGAAAAGGAATGCAAGGACCGCGACGCCACTTACGCGTGCCCCTTGAAAGTAAAAGTTCGCCTCATCAATAAAGAAATCGGTGAGATAATCGACCAGGAAGTTTTTATGGGCGACTTCCCTATAATGACTCCTTCGGGTTCGTTTATAATTAACGGCGCCGAAAGGGTCGTAGTAAGTCAGCTCGTGCGCAGCCCGGGCGTTTATTGCGATAAGAGCAAAGACAAGTCCGGTAACGACATTTTCAACGCCACCATTATTCCCTCTCGCGGCGCTTGGCTGGAATTTGAGGAAGACAGCAACGGCGTGCTATGGGTGCATGTTGACCGCACGAGAAAGGTTCCCGCTACCGTATTGCTAAAATCGCTTAGCATTACCCAATCGCAGTTATACGATTTGTTTGAGAAAGTTGGCTCCAAAGATTTCTTTAGGGGAATCAACGATAAAGACCAATTGGAAAAGCTGTTCTTAAACAGCGGTCATAGATATTTCTTTAACGGCATAGGCACCTCAGAGCAAATCTTAGAAGTGTTCCACAACGAAGCCATAATCAAAAACACCTGCGAAAAAGACTCGTTCAAAAAGGACCAAAGCGTCCTAACCAGCGACGAGGCTTTGTTGGAACTCAACAAGAGACTGCGCCAAGGGGACAACGTCATAGCCGAAAGCGTCAGAATTTATTTGTTTAACTTGCTGTTTGACTCTAAGCGCTACGATTTGTCTAGGGTAGGCAGATATAAATTCAACAAAAAACTAGACCTATATAAGAGAATTACGGACCGCGTAGCCGCGGCAGACGTAAAATCGCCCGACGGCAAATTGCTGGCCGCAAAAGGCGAATTAATAGACAAAGAAACGGCTATTAAGATTCAAAACGCGGGCGTAAACGAAGTAAGCGTGGTAGTCGAGGACGACAAAGTATTTACCGTAATGGGCAACTACTTTATCGACTTGGACGCTTATATAGAATGCGATCCTAAAGAATTGGGCGTTTTGGAAAAAGTCCACTATCCTACTTTGGTAGCCTTGACTAAAGATTTAAAGACCAAGCAAGAAAAGCTGGAAGCTATCAAGGCTAACGCTGAAAAACTAAGCCCCAAACACATCCTTTTGGACGACATTATCGCTACCATCAACTATATCTTAGGTTTGCATCACGGCATAGGCACGATAGACAATATCGACCACCTGGGCAACCGTCGCGTCCGTTCGGTCGGAGAACTTCTCCAAAACCAATTCCGCATCGGTATTGCAAGGCTGGAGAGAGTAATTCGCGAGAGAATGCAAACCCAAGACAACAAAGAGATTACGCCTCAATCTTTGATTAATATAAGGCCCGTAAGCAGCGCGATAAAAGAGTTCTTTGGCTCTTCGCAGTTGTCGCAGTTTATGGACCAATCAAACCCTATCGCAGAACTAACCCACAAGAGAAAGCTCTCAGCGCTAGGCCCCGGCGGTCTAAACAGAGAAAGGGCAAGCTTCGATGTGCGCGACGTTCACTATTCGCACTACGGCCGTTTGTGTCCTATAGAAACGCCCGAAGGCCAAAACATCGGTTTGATCAGCTCGCTTAGCACTTACGCTAAGATTAACGAATACGGATTTATCGAAACTCCTTACAGGCGCGTAGACCAGGCCAATAAGAGAGTAACGGACGAAATATATTATATGGCCGCGGACGATGAAGATAATTATATCATCGCCCAAGCTAACGAGCCTTTGGACGAAAATCAATGGTTCGTGCGCACGCGCGTTATGGCTAGATTTAAGGACGAAATAGCCGAAATCGACCGCAACAAGATAGAGTATATGGACGTTTCGCCCAGCCAGTTGGTTTCGGTGGCTACGTCGCTCATTCCTTTCTTGGAAAACGACGACACCAACCGCGCGCTGATGGGCTCCAACATGCAGCGTCAAGCTGTTCCTCTATTAAAGACCGAAGCGCCTTTAATCGGCACCGGTATGGAACATAAGGTCGCTTACGACAGCGGCGTTATGGTAATAGCAAAAAGAGAAGGTGTTGTCGAGTATGTTTCGGCTGACGAGATTATTATCAGAACGCCCGACGGTCAAAAAGACATTTACAGACTTCAAAAGTTTCAAAGATCCAACCAAGGCACCTGCATTAATCAAAAGCCCATCGTCCATAAGGGCGACAAGATTAAAGAAGGCGACATATTGGCGGACGGCCCTTCGACCGACAACGGCGAATTGGCTCTTGGAAGAAACGTCAGAGTTGCCTTTATGTCCTGGGGCGGTTACAACTACGAAGACGCTATCTTGATAAGCGAAGAGCTGGTTCAAGACGACGTATTTACCTCAATTCATATAGAAGAATACGAGCTCGAAGCCAGGGATACCAAGCTCGGTCCCGAAGAAATCACCCGCGATATACCCAACGTGGGCGAGGATATGCTCAAAGACTTGGATGAAAACGGCATAGTCCGCATCGGCGCGGAAGTCAGATCGGGCGATATCTTGGTAGGCAAAGTCACGCCTAAAGGCGAAACTGATCCTACCCCCGAGGAAAGACTGTTAAGAGCTATATTCGGCGAAAAGGCGCGCGATGTCAGAGACACTTCGCTAAGAGTGCCTCACGGCGAAGGCGGTATAGTAGTCGATGTTAAAATATTCACCCGCGCCAACAAAGACGAGCTCAATCCCGGCGTTCATAAACTGGTTAGAGTTTATGTAGCCCAAAAGAGAAAGATAAGCGTAGGCGACAAGATGGCGGGCCGCCACGGCAACAAGGGCGTTATTTCCAGAATATTGCCCAAAGAAGACATGCCGTTTATGGCGGACGGAACGCCTATCCAAATCGTGCTAAACCCCTTGGGCGTTCCCAGCCGTATGAATATCGGACAAGTGCTTGAAGTTCACTTAGGTCTGGTCGCTAAATATTTGGGCTGGCACATCGCCTCCCCCGTATTTGACGGCGCAAGCGAAAAAGATATAGAAGCTCTATTAAGAGAAAACAATATAGTTGCGCCCGACGGCTTTGTAGACGGCAAGATAGAGTTGTTTGACGGACGCACGGGCGAACCGTTTGAAAACCGCGTGACAGTCGGATACATGTATATGCTCAAGCTGGTTCACTTGGTTGACGACAAGATTCACGCGCGCAGCACCGGTCCTTACTCGCTGGTAACTCAACAGCCTCTAGGCGGTAAGGCTCAGTTCGGCGGACAGAGATTCGGCGAAATGGAAGTTTGGGCGCTATACGCTTACGGCGCGGCCAATATCCTGCAAGAAATAATGACCATTAAATCCGACGACGTAGTAGGCCGCGTAAAAGCTTACGAGGCTATCGTAAAAGGCAACGCAATTCCCGAACCCGGCGTGCCCGAATCCTTTAAAGTTTTGATAAAAGAATTGCAGTCTTTGGCTTTGGATGTCAAGGTATTGACCGAGGACAAAGAAGAAATCGGCATAAAAGAGATTATCGAGGACGACAGAGACTTGCTCGATATGGACTTAGACAACTTCAAGACTTACGAAGATATGAGTCTAAGCTTAGACGAGGGCGATTTGGGATTGTCTCTTGAAGAGCTGGGCGAAGTCGAAGAAGAGGCCGAAGAAGAGGGCTTGAGCGCTCTGCTTGAAGAGGACGACGATTTTGACTTCCTCAACGCGCCCGAAGATGTTAAAGACGAGCAAGAAAACGACGAAACCGATTTTCTTGACGAAGACGACGAACTAGATTTGTTTGACGAAGATACCGCATACGACGACCAAGACGACAAAGAGGGTGATAAATAATGTTTGAATTAAATAACTTTGACTCAATTCAAATAAGCCTGGCAGGTCCAGAGAAAATAAGAGAATGGTCATACGGCGAAGTTACCAAGCCCGAGACCATCAACTACAGAACGCAAAAACCCGAAAGAGACGGACTATTTTGCGAAAAGATTTTCGGTCCAACAAAGGACTGGGAATGCCATTGCGGAAAATATAAACGCATAAAGTATAAAGGCGTTATCTGCGATAAATGCGGCGTCGAGGTTACTCGCTCTAAAGTTAGACGCGAGAGAATGGGCCATATAGAATTGGCCGCGCCCGTATCTCATATTTGGTATTTTAGAGGCGTTCCTTCCCGCATGGGCTTGTTGCTCGATATGTCGCCTAAGGCGCTTGAGCAGGTATTGTATTTTGTAAGCTATGTAGTGCTAGATCCCGGCGACACCAATTTGGTATATAAACAAATTCTGTCCGAAAAAGAAAAGAACGACGCGGCGGAATTGTTCGGCCCTAAGTCCTTTAGGGTAGGAATGGGCGCCGAAGCCATAAAAGAGCTTTTGGCTAAAATCGACTTAGAAAAAGAATTGGCTGAAATTAAAGACACTATTAAAAACGCGCCCGGACAAAAGAAAAAGAGAGCTATTAGAAGACTTGAGATAGTCAACGCATTTATAAAAAGCGGCAGCAATCCCACCTGGATGATTTTGGACGTGCTGCCCGTTATCCCGCCCGAACTAAGACCTATGGTTCAGCTGGACGGCGGCAGATTTGCTACCAGCGATTTAAACGACCTGTATCGCAGAGTTATCAATAGAAACAACCGTTTGAAAAAGCTAAAAGAGCTTGGCGCGCCCGAAATAATCATACGCAATGAAAAGCGTATGCTCCAAGAAGCAGTTGACGCGCTGATAGACAACGGCAGACGCGGCAAAGCCGTAACAGGCCCCGGAAACCGCGATCTGAAATCGTTAAGCTCTATGCTCCGCGGCAAACAAGGCAGATTCAGACAGAACCTATTGGGCAAGCGCGTAGACTATAGCGGCCGTTCGGTTATCGTAGTAGGTCCCGAGCTAAAGATTTATCAATGCGGCTTGCCTAAAGAAATGGCGCTTGAATTGTTTAAGCCTTTTGTAATGAAAAAGTTGGTAGATAAGCACGCCAACTACAATATAAAGACGGCTAAGCGAATGGTTGAGCGCGCAAAAAGCGAAGTATGGGACGTTTTGGAAGAGGTAATCAAAGACCATCCCGTTCTTCTCAACCGCGCGCCTACGCTGCACAGACTTGGTATTCAGGCTTTTGAGCCGGTATTGGTAGAAGGCAGAGCTATTAAACTGCATCCTCTGGTGTGCACGGCGTTTAACGCGGACTTCGACGGCGACCAAATGGCCGTTCACGTTCCTCTGTCCCTAGAGGCGCAAGCCGAAGCAAGATTCTTAATGCTCTCGTCCAATAACATTCTCAAGCTGTCCGACGGCAAGCCGGTTATGACGCCCACTCAAGACATGGTTATAGGCTGTTACTATCTAACCATAGTCAAAGAAGGCGCTAAGGGCGAAGGCCGTTACTTCGCCGACGCTGACGAAGCCGTTATGGCATATGAGACCAAACAAGTCGAACTGCAGGCAAAAGTCAATGTTCGTATCCACAAAGTAATCGACGGCAAGAAGATGTCCAGAATTATTCAAACCACCGTAGGACGCATTATCTTCAACAGCGCGATACCTCAAGATTTGGGCTTTGTGGATAGATCCAAGATAGATAACTTATTTGAATTGGAAGTAAACTTCCTGGTAACCAAGAAGCACCTGCAAGATATTGTATATCGTTGCTTTAAGTTAAAGGGCGCTTCCGAAACCGCTAAGGTTTTGGATAAGATTAAAGACTTAGGCTTTAAGTATTCAACCGTAAGCGGACTAACCGCAAGCATATTTGATATGCACATACCCGAAAAGAAACAAGGAATTATCGCGCAGGCGGAAGAAGCCGTCATCAAGAAAGAAAGAGAATACGAGCGCGGCATAATCACCAGCGAGGAAAAGTCCAAGCACGTCATCGATATTTGGAACAAGGCAACCAACGACGTAACCGACGAGCTTATGAAGACTTTGAGCGCGTTCAACCCTATATTTATGATGGCTAACTCGGGCGCGCGCGGTAACAAGAACCAGATCAGGCAGCTTTGCGGTATGAGAGGTCTAATGACCAACCCTAACGGTAAGATTATCGAAACGCCTGTAAGAAGCAGCTTTAGAGAAGGGCTTTCGGTTTTGGAATACTTCATTTCCTCTCACGGCGGACGCAAAGGTTTGGCGGACACTGCGTTAAAGACGGCGGACTCCGGTTACCTAACCAGAAGGTTAGTCGACGTTTCACAAGACGTCATCGTGCGCGAAGACGACTGCTTTGCCGCTTTGGGCGAAAAGCCTAAGGGAATGGTCGTTAGAGAAATCGAAGGTATCGAAACCCTCAAAGACAGAATTGTGGGCAGATACACCGTCGAGGCTGTCAAAACAAGCGACGGCAAGGTTATAGTAGGCGCGGACGAATATATAACAGAAGAAATCGCCGATAAGATAGTAGAGGCAGGCATAAAAGAGGTTAATATCAGAACGGTATTGACTTGCCGCTCCAGATACGGCGTTTGCGCTAAGTGCTACGGCAAGGACATGGCCGGAAGCGAAAAGGTTAAGATAGGCGAAGCCGTGGGTATTATTGCCGCGCAAAGTATCGGCGAACCCGGCACGCAGCTTACCATGAGAACGTTCCATACCGGCGGCGTTGCGGCAGCCGAAGACATAACCCAAGGTTTGCCTAGGGTAGAAGAATTGTTTGAAGCGCGCGTTCCTAAGGGCGCGGCTGTTATGTCAGAGATAGGCGGCAAGATATCTATTGTCAAGAGCGCCAACAAGACCGAAGTTGTGGTCAAGTCGCCCGACGGCGAACAGGCTGTTTACGAAATTCCTTACGACGCCAAACTCAGACCTGAAATTGTCGCTTGCGCCGAAGAAGGCGGCTCTATCCAGCCCGGCGACGCTTTGACTGAAGGGCCTATCAATCCCAGCACATTGCTAAGGACTAAGGGCGTAAAAGGCGTTCAAGAATACCTATTAGGCGAAGTTCAATCCGTTTATAGAATGCAAGGCGTTGAAATCAACGACAAGCATATAGAAATCATCATAAGACAGATGATGAGAAAGGTGCGCATAGAAACTTCGGGCAGCACCGAACTAATGCCCGGCGAGCTTGTTGACATCTTCGCGTTTGAAGAAGCCAACAAGAAAGCATTGATGGAAGGCGGCGAGCCCGCTAGCGCTAAGAGAGTGCTGTTGGGCGTAACCAAAGCCGCTTTGGCTACCGATTCGTTCTTGTCGGCGGCATCCTTCCAAGAAACCGCAAGAGTGTTAACCGACGCGGCTATCAAGAAGAAGGTCGATCCGCTGATCGGCTTAAAAGAAAACGTAATTATAGGTAAGCTGATACCCGCAGGTACGGGAATGAAGATTTACAGAAACGTAACTCCCGAAGAAACAGCGCCTAAGACCTAATAAAAAACCAACGGGCTTTAACCAAAGCCCGTTTTTTTATGGTAACTAAAATCAAAAACCATTAATAATATATAGTATGAAAGACATAGCTAAGTTTTTGATTTTGACAAAAGACGACAGATTTATAGCCAAAGCCAAGATAGGCTGCGGCGGCGTTTGCGTAATAGAAGGACTGCCCCTAGGAAAATATAAATTAATTCAATACGAAGCGCCTTGCGGATATATATGCGGCGATCCCGTGTATTTTGAGCTGGATAGATTGGGCTGCACGCGGATTCTGGATGTGCCCATTGGAATAAGAGATGACAGCTGCGAAGAACCAAAAGAAATCGATTATATGACTTGCGCCAATGTGGCGATAAGGATTAATTGCAAAAACAGCGGCTAAAAGCCGCTGTTTTTTTATTTTGCAAGATTGATGATGGCATCTTTATATATTTCTATCAGTTTATAAAAGTTGTCCAACGAAATCGACTCGTCGTAGTTGTGTATCCTGGACTCTTCGCCGGGGAACGTAGGGCCGAAAGCAACGCCGTTTTGCAGGTATCTGGCGTAAGTGCCTCCGCCCGTTATTATGCCTTTTGAATCTGTGTTGCCTGTGACTTTTTCATAAGAGGCTATCAAACTCTTGACCAAAAAGCTTTCAGGGTCGGCATATAAATAAGGCATATGGTGGGTTACCTCGAATTTGCCGCCGCTGAACAAATCGGACAAGCGGTTGATGATGTTTTGAATCTTTTGATTAATAGGGCATCTAAAGTCCAAATCAAGCTCCAGAATGTTATTGTCTTTATCATAATAGGCCGTGCCTACGTTAAGGGTTTGTTCGCCGCTTCTAGAGCCGTCGTCGATATAAACGCCCATATTCTTGCAGGCGTTTTCGTTAAGCAGGTAATGCCTAATTGTTTTGGTTATGCCCCACGCGCCTATGTCGATCAAGAAATTAAACACTTTCCATATGGCGTTGTCGCCCAATTGAGGAGTGCTGCCGTGAGCGGAAACCCCAAAAAACCTTAGCGCGACAGCGTCTTGGTCTTCCTCGGCCTCGGCCTTATATTTTTGAATTAATTCTTGATAGTAGCCGGGTAGCGCGGATTTTTTTATCTTTATTTGCGCCTTCTCGGGCACCATGTTGACTCTCAAACCCGCCGCAAATTCCAGAATATTGTCTTTCCAAAAATTATCCAACGGCAAGGTCGCCTTTAGCTGCAAAATAGTCTTTTCGCAAATAATAAGCGGAAAATCTGAGTCGGGAGAAAAACCCAATTGAGGCATTCTGCCCAATTTTTTATAATATTCCATGCAACCGCAGCCGCTTTCCTCGTCGCAGCCGATTATTAATCTTACGGTTTTATTTAGCTTTATGCCCTCTTCTTTAATTTGCTTTAACGCGTATAAAACGGCTACCGTAGGGCCTTTGTCGTCCACGACGCCGCGCCCGTAGATGCGGCCCTCGTAAATTTCGCCTTGAGAGCGCGTCCAGCCGTCGCCAAGCGGAACGACATCGGCGTGGGTTAAGATACCTATAACTTCGTCATTGCCCGAACCGTATTCTATTTCGCCCGCATAGCCGTCTATATCGCGGATTGTAAACCCGAGAGATTTGCCCTTATCCAAAATAAAATCAAGCGCTTGCCTTACCTTAGGCCCAAAAGGCGCGTTTTCTTGAGGTTCGCCTTTAACGCTTTCTATTTTTACAAAATCGATTAAAGTTTTAATTGCGTCGTCCATTCTTTTGTCCTTTATTTTAATTTTTCTGCCTTGACAATAAACCGTATTAATATTAATATAAATTAAATTGTTGCGTTTAATGATATTTTTCTAATTTACATATTCTGTAAAAAACATTATACTATAACAGCGAATAAGGGGGCAAGGATTTTTGAAAAAGGACCATCCGCACGGCGGTCACCGACAACGGATGAGAGAAAGACTCAAAAACCTTGGGGCGAGCGATTTTTACGAACACGAACTGCTTGAGATGTTTTTATATCCCGTCATCCCGATGAAAGACACCAACGAACTCGCTCATAGGCTGCTTGATACGTTCGGCTCGTTAAAGAACGTCATTTACGCCGACTGGAAAGAGTTGCACAAAGTCAAAGGCATGACCGAAATAGCCGCCCTTAATATCTCGCTTTTGCCCGAGATTTACAACAGGATTAACTACCAATTTGAGCTTGCCGCTGAGAAAATAGACAACTTTGAGCAAGCAAAAAGGGTTGCCTGCGCCGCCTTGAGCAATAAGACCAAAGAAGAAGTATTGATTATCTGCCTAGACAGCGCAAACAAGATAGTAAGAAAGCGAATAATATCGCAAGGCGGACTAAAAGAAGCCTATGTAAACACGCGCAACATCGCCGAGGAAGCCTTTAGGTTTTCGGCGGATAAGATTTTGGTGGCTCACAACCATCCGTCAGGGCATCTTGAGCCCTCCGCCAATGATTTAAAGTTTACTCAGAACCTGGCGTTAGCGCTTGCGTATTTGGATATACTTTTGATAGACCATATAATAGTATCGGGCAACAACGCCTATAGCCTAAAAAAAGCGGGTATAATAAACAGCATTATTGAGGAGCATAGGCAAAAGCTGCCCCAAAAAATCGTAGCCGACATAACTAAGGAGAAGGACTTATGGTAAGAACGAGATTTGCGCCCAGCCCCACCGGATATATGCATATAGGCAATCTACGCACGGCTTTATACGCATATTTGTTCGCCAGGGCAAACAACGGCAAGTTTATATTAAGAATAGAAGACACCGACACCGAAAGAACGGTGGAAGGCGCGATTGACGTTATATATAAAACCCTAAAGCAAGCGGGAATAGAATACGACGAAGGCCCGGACATCGGCGGCGAATACGGACCTTATATCCAATCCCAAAGAAAAGATATATATAACTACTACGCCCATAAATTAGTCGAAACTGGCGCGGCGTATTATTGCTTTTGCTCTAAAGAAAGGTTAAGCCAACTTCAAGAGAGCGGAGCGACTAAATACGATAAATACTGCCTGCACAATGTGTCGTTAGAGGAAGCCAAGGCCAGAATTGCAGCAGGCGAGCCCTTTGTTGTTAGACAAAATATTCCCGAACAAGGCGTTTCGTCTTATACCGATTTGGTTTTTGGCGAGATTACTGTGGATTATAAAGATCTGGAAGATAATATTTTGCTAAAATCGGACGGCATGCCCACATATAACTTCGCCAATGTGATCGACGATCATTTGATGGGCATTAACTATGTAATAAGAGGCGTGGAATATCTGACTTCTACCAATAAGTACAACTTAATATACGACGCTTTTGGCTGGGAGCGTCCCAAATATATTCACTTGCAGCCCATTATGAAAGACAGCGCGCACAAGCTCTCCAAGCGCACGGGCGACGCAAGCTTTGAGGACTTTATAGCCAAGGGCTACTTAAGCCAGGCGATTGTAAATTATATAGCCTTGTTAGGCTGGAGTCCTAAGGATAACAGAGAAAAACTTTCCATGCAAGAATTAGTCGAAGCGTTTTCAATAGAGGGCTTGTCAAAATCGCCTTCTATATTCGACGAAGTAAAAATGCGCTGGCTCAATTCGCTTTATGTCAAGGAATTGCCTGCGGAGGAATTTGCAAAGCTGTCCAAGCCGTATTACGATAATTTGGGATTAGCCGGAAAATACGATTACGCAATTTTGGACAAACTTTTACAGTCGCGTATTGAAATAATGTCCGATATACCTGAAAAGCTAAAGTTCTTAGACCAATTCGACAACTTTGACTTAAATTTATTTGAGAACAAAAAGCTAAAGATAGACAAAACCACCGCCAAAGAAGTTTTGCCTAAATTAATCAAGAGGCTTGAGGAAATTAATTCTTTTGACAACGCTGCGTTGTTTGAAAATTTAAAGCAATTCTCCGCCGAAATTAACCTAAAGAGCGCTGCGCTGTTTTGGATTATGAGAATAGCGCTCACGGGCGCCGAAGTTACCCCGGGGGGAGCTACCGAAATGGCCGAGCTGTTAGGAAAAGAGCGTTCATTGGAAAGAATAAAAACGGCTTATCAAAGGTTATAATGCTTGACGCTATAGCTTTTTGCTATAGCGTCGGTGCTTTTTATTAAAAATATACGATTACATAATATTGCTATTTTATACTTCTTGACAAAAACGCGTTCAACGCATATACTTAAATAATGCTTGAGCACCCATAGCGCAATTGGATAGAGCGTTTGGCTACGGACCAAAAGGTTGGGGGTTCGAGTCCCTCTGGGTGTGCCAAAACAGCGATTTTTAAAAATCGCTGTTTTTTTATTTTACATAGTTTTTTATTTGAAAATTATAAATTTTGTCTAATTATATAGACAATCAAATTTTTTCTTTCGCTTTAATAAAATCTTTGCTAAAGAATTATAAAAATTTTTTTCTGACATTGAAAGCGGAAATCAGAGGCAAAAAATGAAAAATAATAAAATATCTGGCCGTTTCTGTTTTGGTAATTTTTATAGGACTTTTAAAGGTTGATACATTTGCTTATATTTCTCATTTGGTTAAAAGCAAACGCGGCGCGCTTTATTGATTAGAGCCCGCCGCGTTTGTTTAGACTATCAAACTAGCCTTATTCTTCGGCCTTATTCTTGTTTTGATTCTTATTTTTGGCTTGAGTTTTCTTAGCGCAATTTCTGTTTTTGTCAGGCATTGTATTTTATCTCCTTTTGTTTTTTTGCAAGAATTTATTCTTGCGTTATTAGTGTTTGCGGGCGCAAGGCCGAGTAAACCTAGTAATATTAACCAAAAATATTAAATTCTAATTCAATTTTAATCTAATTCAAATATTTTTTTAATTGTATTATGTTATACTTTAATCATTCTATCATAGGAGAATTTGTATGAAAAAAGGCCGTTGCTGTTTTGCCACTTTAATTATTATAGTGGCGCTTATCGGGGGGATAATAGCGGGAGGATATTTCGGCGGCAATTATTTGATTAAGAGATATCTTGGCGCTGAAGGCGAACTGTTTAGACTAAACATCAACAATTGGGAAGAATTAATCGACTTTTTGACGGGAACAAAAAACTTGCTATCAAGCAAGCCCGAAATAAACGACGCTGACAAACCTAGCGACCAAAACTTAAACGCGGCAAAAGAGGAGTTGCAAAGCTCTATAATAGGCTATGACCCGCAATCCGGGATTTTTAACGCTGATGTGGTATTTAAAGCGCCGCTAAAACTTACGGGCGGACAGCTCGCCGCGTTGATACAGGAACAATTTACAGCTCAACAAGAAGCCCAAATTCATTTTGAAGTAGGGCAGGTAAAACTCGAGGTAGATCCCGACACTGAGAGCAGCTGCGTTATCACGATAACTATAAAAATCAAAAAAGAAAATCTAGTCGAACCCTTAAAACAACAGCTGGGTTTGGTGGGCGGAATGATTGTCGACAGTTTGTCAGACGTATATATAACCAGCGTTAACAAAATAACGCTTGACGCTCAAAACCCCGGCAAAGTTAAAATAGACGATACTTTTGCGGATAGAGATTTATATATCGGCGAAAAAGGCTCTTCTTCAGTCGTAAACGACCAAATATTAAATGTCATCGTTATGCTGTTTGGCGGTCAAGACAAAAACGAATTAAACAATCAGTTTAGCAATGTCGTAGTCGACGCGATTAACCAAATCGGCAGCGTATCGTTTGAATACGACCAAGGCGTAAGCTATCTTGTATTTGAGAACGCCAATAACAACGACCTAATTTACGAACTTGTAGAATTAGCTGAGCTCGACATCGACGATTACAGCGAGCTTGACGAACAAGACAAAGAAACCTTAACGGGCATAAAAACAGATATAAATAATCTCTTGAGCGTTTTGGCTTCCGCCGCGTTAGACGAAACGACTACGCCTACCAAGACCGACGCGCAGAGCGCAGTCAACGCAGTAAAAACCGAGTTTGAGGCGTTTGCCCAAGCATACGAACTTGACCCTGAAACGATAGATCTAACAGGTTTGCAAACCGCTGTGACCAATTTAAAAACATTGTTTAATCAGTGAGTACTTCTAACCCTCAAAACACATAAAATCAATCACCTGTAAAAACCGCTAAATTTTATTTAGCGGTTTTTACATTAACCCAAAAAGTAATAATCAATTCGTCCCGGCTCATAAAATATTAAACAGCCTTTAATAAAGGGCAAAAAAATTTTGGGACGGTCCAATGAAAAGGTCGGATATATTTTTCAAAAAAATCGCGCTTATTTTAGTAATCTTGCTCGCCTTTATGGCTTCGGCGTGCCGAACAGAAGTCCAAAGGGCAGCCAAAAGCCTTTCAACCTACACGATAAAGGCTACATACGACGAATTTAATCATACGGTTACAGCAACCCAAAAAATAAAATATATCAACAACTATGACGTTCCTCTAAAAGAGCTTAAGCTTCATTTATACCCCAACGCCTTTAGAGAGGGCGCAAAAATCAAGCCCGTTCACGAAGAGGATTTTGAAACAGCGTATCCTAACGGCGCGTCTTTTGGGGATATTATTATAAATGATGTATTTGTGGCGGGCAAAAAGGCCGAGTTTAACATAGGCGGCGAAGACCGAAATGTTTTGACTATCAAATTTCCCGCCGCTTTATACCCAAGCGCGAGTTTTACCATAGAGTTTAATTTTATACTCAGACTCGCCAACACGCCTCATAGATTAGGCTGGACTGATAAATGCGTAAACTTGGGTAATTGGTTTCCTATAGCGTGCGTTTATGAAGACGGCGGATTTGCGACATACGCATACTATCCTAACGGCGATCCTTTTTATTCCGAGTCGGCTAATTTTTATGTTGAATTGACTTTGAGCAGCGACTTTTTTGTGGCGGCCACAGGCAGAAACACGGGCACAAAGCTTCAAGGCAAGACCAAGACCTTAAACTTTGAGGCGCTGGCAGTTAGAGATTTTGCCTTTGTTTTGAGCAAAGAGTTTTCTTCCATAAGCGCGACTGCGGAGAATGTCGTGGTTACATATTTTTATTACGATGACTCAAACCCCGAAATTTACCTAAAAGCAGCAATCGACGCCGTCAATACTTATTCAAAACTGTTCGGACAATATCCTTATCCGCATCTTAATGTTGTCAAAACGCCCTTTCTCTACGGGGGTATGGAATATCCTTGCCTAATTTATATTTCGGATAAGATCACAAAACAAGAAGCTTTCATAGAAGTAATAGCCCACGAGGTAGCGCATCAATGGTGGTACGGCCTGGTAGGCAACGATCAAGTAAAATACGCTTGGATGGACGAGGGCTTGACGGAATATATAACTGCGGTATTTTATGAAAAAAATCCTTCATACAACCAAGACATTTCTACCAGGATAATGAACGCTTTGCAGTCTTATCTTGTCTATGTGGAAATGCATAAGAATGTCCACGGCGAAGTGGATACCAGCATGAACCGCCCTACCTATGCATACAAGACCGAGCACGAATATGTATATATGACCTATATTAAGGGCGAGCTGATGTTTTATAATATACGCAACATAATAGGCGACAAAGCGTTCTTTGATTCGCTGAAAAAATATTTTGACCGCCATAAATTTAAAATTGCCCAACCCAAAGATTTAATAGGCGCTTTCGAGGACGCGAGCAAAAAGGATTTGGAGGGCATCTTCAACGCTTGGCTTGAAGGCAAGGTATATTTGGGTGACTGGTAGTATCATTTAGAGATAAAAGTCAATAATTATAGCGTCTATAATCGACAAAGACCAAAGTTTTTTTACCCGCGCGAGAGTTATAATATTATGCGCTTACCTTAAGATTAAAAAAGCAAAAGTAAAAATATGGAAATAGACGTTATAAATAAAGAAGACTTTGTAAATAACGGTATTGCCCTAGACGGCCACTCTGTTAAAGATTTAATAGTAGCCCAAAATCCAATTGAGCGTTTTTGCGGCTCTGTATCAAAAAACATAGGGCAGAATTTAAAGATACTATTTATATACAGCCAAGAGTTTGCTAAAGTTACCCAAGATTTAAAGGCGCGTTTTGAGGATGAAGGTTTTTTTGGAGCGGAATATATAATAGAAGACAAAAGGGTGGAGCTGGTTACCGCCCGAAAAATCGCGTCCAATAAACAAGACGATATAAGGTTATTAATAGCGATAGGCGGAGGGCTTATAGCGGAAACGGCCAAAATAGCAAGCCTTTTGTGCGGCCTTCCGCTTGCTGTTTATTATACCGTTCCCGAATGCGATGGGGCGTTGAACTGCTATTCCCACGCTTACCATAATAATATAAAGGAAATATACAAATCCGCTTATCCTTCTATTGTTTGCGTGGATTTAGACCGGGTTTACCAATGTCCGCAAAATTATATCGGCGCGGGGTTGGGCATAATTGCCTCAAAATATCCGGCTTTGTTTGATTGGTATTTTTCGCATATATTTAATTTAAAAGAATTTGATTATAAGGTAAGCGAAGACTTATTTAAGGTCCTGGAAAATTTCTTGCAAAAATCCCAAGATTTGATAAAAAAAGACAAAACAGCGTACTTGGATTTAGTTTTAACGCAGCTTAAAATATCTGCTTTGGTCAAATCTATCGCTCTTTTAGGCGGCGGCGAGACGGGCGCGCTTAATGTTTTGGAAATGTTTTTTCATAAAGAAAACCGGCCGATCAGGACTAGAGGCGAAAATTTATTTTTATCCTCAAAAATCATTTTGCGCGCTTACAAAGCTTGGCTAAATAAACTAAAACTTTCCGAAGGATATTTTTACATGCCCGATAATTCTTTAAGAGTGGAAAAGCTGACCGATTATTTGGGACTGGGTGAACTTGAGGCTTTAAATAGGATAAAGACTTTGGACGATTACGAACAATGGGAAATAATGCAATATAAATGGTCTGAATACAACCAGGAATTAAATCAAAAAATTAACCAATATTGCGACTGTTTTGAAAAATACGAGCGGATTTTTAAGCGCGTTTACGATGACGCTGGATTTTGGACAACCAAATATTTGACAGAATCCGACATTATGCTTATGATTGGATTAGCGCCCGACGCGATAAGAAATTTTACGTTAATATCTTTTATAAAATTCACAGGGCAATTGGATAAATATTTGGAAGGAGTCTAAAACCTTTTTTATGGACCAAAGATTAAAACAGGCCGAGCTGTTTTTGCTGGATATGGACGGAACTATTTACCTAGAGGATAAAGCGCTGGACGGCGCGGTCGAGGCTATAAAAAAACTAAAAAGCCAAAATAAAAAAATATGCTATCTAACCAACAACAGCTCTAAAAGCGCGGAACAATATCTAATAAAACTAAAAAACCTAGGCTTTGACGCCCGGCTGGAAGAAATATTAACAAGCGGAATAGTAGCGGCGGATTACATATCCAGATTTTATAAAAACAAATCCATATATCTATTTGGCACGGACGAGCTAAAAAAAGAGTTTTTGGCTAATGGACTAAATTTAACCGAAGACAATCCCGATTTGGTAGTAATAGGTTTTCACACCAAGATGACATACGCGGAACTAGATTTAGCTTGCAAATTTATTCGACAGGGCAAGACATTTTTTGCCACGCACCCGGATAAAAACTGCCCCGCCCGCGACGGCTTTATGCCGGACGTGGGTTCGTTTTTGAGCCTTATTTATACAAGCACGGGCAGACGCCCTTCCAAGATATTCGGCAAGCCTTATAAATATATGGTAAACTACCTAAACAAAAAATATTCCGCGACTCCATCAAAAATCGCTATGGTCGGCGACAGGCTCAGCACGGACATAAAATTCGCCAATAAATTTGGAATGATAAGCGTCTTAGTGTTAAGCGGCGAAACCGATGAAGAGATGTTGGCAAATTCTTCAATTAAGCCCGCTTTGGTTTTTGATTCCATAAAACAAATGGCAGACATGTTATAAATAATAATTAGGTCATGTTAAAATATAAATAGAGATATTTTTCCATACCATAACCCCATAAATCATAATATTGACATTATTTAACTTGCAAATTATAATAAAATACCAATTAAATATATTTGCACCCGTAGTTCAGCTGGATAGAATGCTTGTTTCCGATGCAAGAGGTCAGGGGTTCGAATCCCTTCGGGTGCGCCATAACGCTTAAAGAACGCTTATAGCAGCTCATAAGCGTTTTTTATATATAGTATTAAAAATTGTGATGATGCACGAATATTTTTTTGATTGCCATAATAACAATTATATGGTATAAATTTTAGGGTTTGATAATGATTAATCTTTTTTGATAAAGATTTGCATTTTTGACAACAGATTAACATATTTGAGCGCCTGAACAAAGGTTTAATTAGACTTTTTACAAGAAATATGTTTGACATCTATATTTGATAAAAGTTATTATGTTAAAGGCGTTTGGGGAACTTTTAAAATTGTAATATCTAATATTAAATAGATTTATATAAAAAGGAAGGAGATTTTAGAATTTATGAGATTGGGAAAGAAATTAAGAATAGCGACAATTTTAATGTCGATGGCTATGGCGGCTACAACCTTAATATTCGCCACATTCGCGATCACTCAAAACAGCGCGGACGCTGATTACGACGGCGTTTTGAAGATTATCGGCAACGCGGACATTGATGTAGAAATTAAGTTTATCGAAGTTAAATCAGGTAAAGTTTTATATACAATCACCGCCGATGAAAAAGGCATCGTGGAAAAGAAAGACGGCGTTACCGTCAAAGAAGTAAAAGAAGTTGCGGAATTAACTACATACGCTATCGTTACAAAACCCGAATTAAATCTTGGCGACGATTATAAATTTGCGATTACAATTAAAAACCGCAATGTAAGCGGCGGCGGAACAGGCTTTGCTGTTGCTAAGATCGGCGATGTAAGCTTTGTCCCTGCTGAAGGCTTTAGCAACTATTTCAACACTGTTAATCCTCCCATTAACGAAGAAAATAACAAATTGAACCCCGGTCAAGAGCTTCAATTAGAAATATATCTAAGCACAAAGAGCGATGCGGTATTGGAAAGCGGCGAAATCGAATTTTCTTACACGCTTAATATTGAAGCTAACAAGGTTACCGCATAATCTTAACCAATTTCATTAAATAACCCTAATAAAACTAGTCTATATGCAGCCGGATAAATGTAAAATTTATTCGGCTGTTGTGGTAAATTATGAACAAAAATCTTATCATAAGATGTTGTATAATTTTATTTAGCGTCGTTATATTAGGGCTAGTCAGTTTTACGACCTTCGCCCTAACAAACGATAATTTTGACGCGCTTTTGGGCGGGTTGTTTAATGTCATTTCTTCGGATATTAAAAGGCCCGAAATGCCTAACAGAACGACCATAATAATTACCAAGGATTCAACAGACATTGTCATTCAATCAGGCTATAATTACATATTCAAGGGCAGTCACGATTGGGGCTCAAAGAATAATCCCATAGATTTAAATAAATACGCTATCATAAAAGGCGCTTCAAATAAACCTTTGGACGCATATATAGACGGCCGAGGATATTATTTTAAATTGGACCTAAACCGTCAACAAGCCGCGGACGGATATTTGGGCGTCTTTTCAGGCGCAATAGTAGATTTTAATTTATATCAAGGCAATATAGAACATTCTCCCGAAACGGCGCTCTTTGCCTCGACCTTAACTAAGGAAGGCGTAATTTATAATTGTTCTAATTATATCAATCTGTCTTCTTACGAAGGCGTTTGCGCCGGTTTTGTCAAGAACGCCGAAGGGCTCATATCCAAAAGCGTAAATTATGGAAAAGTCGAGGCTAACGGCTATGCTGCCGCTTTTGCCTATAGCGTAAAAGGCAGATTAGTAAACTGCGAAAACTACGGAGTAGTTGAATCTAAAAACGAGCAAGCAGCCGGAATAGCATGGGCTGTTCAAGGCTCGTTAAACAATTGCCTAAACTTTGGCAGCGTTTTGGGCAATAAGGCCGCGGCCGGAATAGCCGTAAGAGCTGAAGGCGCGATCCTTCTTAATTGTAAAAACGGTTTTGAAAACGATAAAAATAAAATATTAATTAGAGCAAGCTCAGGTCCTGCGGTAGGCATTATTTACGAAGCGTTTAATAAGAGTTTAATATCTAATTGCGCCAATTTTGCTAATATCGACGGTTCAGGCGCTTTCGGCATAGGTTACAACATATACGGCGATATTATCGATACAAAAAACCACGGCAATATGTCAAGTTATCAGACGTGCGCGGGTATAGCCAATAATGTTCAAGGCGCTCTATCCAAAGTATATAATTACGGAAACATAACAACGCAAAACTCAAGGGCTTCGGGACTTGTGCACAGCCTAACAGGAAACATCAACGATTCCCACAACCTAGGGCAAGTGCAGACCAGCGATGGAAGCGCAGCAGGTTTGGTCTATCAAATTCAAGGCAATATTATAGATAGCACAAATAACGGCATAATCAAAAAAACGGGTTGGAGTTCAGAATATGTCGCAGGACTTGCGGGCATCGCCGAAGGCAAGATTGAAAACAGCAAAAACAAGGGAAAAATCACCATAGACAATAACGCTCAATATATCGGCGGTATTGCTGCGGTTATGAAAGGCCAGATAATTAACTGCAACAGCGAAAGCGAAATTGCCCAAAACAACGAGCACCAATTTATAACGGTAGGCGGTATTGCTGCGGTGTTGGAAAACATTCAAGGCGCTTTAATTAAAGACAGCAGGTTCTTCGGAGGATTTAATATAAAATCGCGTTCGGCAAATAAACATTATATAGCTTGCATTTATCCGACGGGAACAATTGTCAATTGCGCGGGCATGGGACAAATTTACAACTTGTAATCTCTGTATAATATGGATATATTAAAAAACCGCATTTTTTTAAATGCGGTTTTTTTAATTATTTCTGCAATTCATATTTCGCCGCGCGCAGTTAAAATCCGAAACTCCCGCAATATCTCCATTATTGTTCCTATGATGGCAGAAAGAGTCGCCGCTTAAAGCGAACAAAATCAGCATAAGTATTATCAAGTCGTTTATATTGCAAAACCTGTTTTCGTCCGCAATGTCGCCGTCAAAGCCGTCAGAGTCGCGATTGCAGCAGGTGTTTTGGTTGGCTAAAAACAGCACCATAAGCAACAAAATAAAGATATCTTGCGAATCGGCCATAAAAATTCCTCTTTTTTATGAAAATAAACTCTTTTTTAGACAAAATTAGTCCTTTGACATCCTTAAAAGGCGATAAATTGGGTTATATAATATGTATATAAATAGGCAAATAAAATATGCATTAAATTTTTTTAGCGGGAGATAGAACATGCTGATAGACAAGCGTTTGCAAAACCATATCATCAATTTTATGCCGCCCGAAGATGTCATGGAAGGGCTGGCTGACTTTTTTAGCGTATTCGCGGATATAACCCGCATAAAGATGATTTCGGCGCTGGCAATCGCCGAAATGTGCGTAAGCGACTTGTCTAAATTATTAAAGATTAATCAAACCACGGTGTCTCATCAATTAAAAAACCTAAAAAAGAACGGAATAGTACGAAGCCGACGCCAAGGAAGAGTGGTGTTTTACAGCCTTGCCAGCGACTGCGTAAACGAGGTTATGTTAAGCGGAGTAGAGCATTTGGGATATTAATAATAGAGCAGAACGCGGTATTTTAGCGCCCTATTTATAGGGCGTTTTTTCGTCTATAGTTGTCATTTTAGTGGTTGTCTTGTATAATTAATTACTATGAAAAATTTAGAAGAAAAACTAAAACTGTTACCGGAAAAACCCGGAGTATATATAATGTATGATTTCAATATGCAGATTTTGTATATTGGAAAGGCTAAGGTTTTAAAAAACAGAGTTCGACAGTATTTTTATCATAGCGGCAACCAAACCGAAAAAGTAATGAATATGGTCTCCAAAATCGCCGATTTTTCTTATATTATCGCAACCAGCGAGCTGGACGCCCTGGCTTTGGAAGCCAATCTCATTAGAAAACACAAACCGCCGTATAATATCTTATTAAAAGACGACAAATCCAGACCATATATAAGGATAGATACAAGGCAAGAATACCCTTCAATAGAGATCACCAGAAAGCTCAAAGCGGACGGGGCCAAGTATTTCGGCCCATATTTCGGAGTGGCAATTCGCGAAATGGTGGAGCTTATAAGCGGCGCCTATCAAGTTAAAGCGTGCAATTATAAGCGGTTTGGGCGAAACCATAGAGAATGCCTTAACTATCACATAGGGCTTTGCAGCGCGCCTTGCTCAAGGCGCATAAGCCCGGAAGAATACCGCCGGCAGATAGACAAAGTCATTAACTTTTTGACAGGCAAGGACAATCATATAGAAGAGATTTTACGCGAGCGGATGATGCGCGCCGCAAGCGAGCAAAAGTTTGAAGCGGCCATTTCTTACCGCGACAAACTGGAAATGCTAAACAAGATGAAACAGCGCATAATTACCTCCTTGCCTAAGACCACCAATCTGGATGTCTTTAATTTCGCATCCAACCCTTCGCTGTGCGTCATAAGCTCCTTAATCGTGCGCGCGGGCAAGATGTCTGGCGCGGAAAACTTTCCCGTCATAGACGTGTCTTTAAACCCCGCGGAAATGCTTTCGTCATTTTTATTGCAATATTATGACGGCACCAGAAACCCTGCCGAAGAGATAATAGTGCCATGCATGCCCGACAACTGCGGAGCTTTAAAAGAATGGATTTGGTCCAAGCACAAAATCAATGTGGAATTTTTGGTTCCCAAGCAAGGCGTCAGAAAGCAGTTGTTGGACAACGCATATATCAACGCGGAAGATTATTTGCAAAATTATGCCGGAAGAGAAAAAATCAAACAGGATATGACGACGGGCGCTGTGGAAAACTTGCAAAAGATTTTGAACCTAAAGCGCAAGCCGCATATAATGGAATGCTACGATATAAGCAATATAAGCGGTACGGATAAAGTCGCCTCAATGGTAGTGTTTGTCGGCGGAGAGCCGGATAAGTCAAGATACAGACGCTTTAAGATTAAGACCGTCGAAGGCGCAGACGACTTTCAATCAATGCACGAGGCGCTGTCTAGGCGTTTTGAGAGGTTAAAAAACGGCGACGAAAATTTTGCCGCTAAACCCGACTTAATAGTAATAGACGGCGGAAAGGGCCAGTTATCCTCGGCATACGACGCTATGCAAAGCGCGGGATTGGACATAGATTTGATTTCGCTTGCCAAAAGGGAAGAGGAAATTTACTTGGTGGGCCGATCCGAGCCTGTTAGATTGGATAAAAACAGCTGGGAGCTAAAACTCTTGCAAAGGATAAGGGACGAGGCGCATAGGTTCGCCCTAAGCTACCATAGAACATTGAGAGAAAAGCATATAATAAGCGAGCTTCTAAATATAGAAGGAGTAGGGCCTAAGACCGCTCAAAATCTTTTTAAACATTTCTTAAGTTTAGAAAACATAAAAAACGCCGACTTAGAAAGCCTAAAAGAAGTCCAAGGCGTTTCCGATGGAACGGCGCAGAAAATCTATGACTATTTTCATAGCTAATATTGCGGGCATATGATATAATTAGCGTTGATATGAGTTTGAAATACCCTGTAGTAGCTTCGGATTTTGACGGAACTCTTTTGCGAAGCGATAATAAAATCAGCCAATACACGAAAGAAATTATTACAGAATTTGTATCTCTAGGCGGCTTATTCCTGGTGGCGACCGGAAGGATGCATCAAGCGATAGTAGGTCGTCTTGCGGAAGCGGGACTAGGCGATTTGGACTTGCCCGTTATCAGCTACCAAGGCGCATTGGTAAAGACTTCTATTTCCAACAGAACTTTGATTGACAACTCTCTTGACATAGACATAGTTACCGATGTCATCAACGAGGCGCGCGCGAGAAATATCTATATCCACGGCTATGTGGACGATATATTGTATGTCGAAAGAATAATGCCGTGGACGACTTCGTATGTCAATTATTTAGGTATAAGTTTTGAAAAAGTCGACGACTTATTGGAATTTATAACCCAAAAGATTAGGCAAGGGCATTCTTGTCATAAGCTTTTGATGATGATGGAAGCCGACCAGATAGAAATCGAAATGAAACACTTTTTGGAAAAGTTTGGCGGCGGAATAGACTACAGCGACCCTTCTCAAGAATTTAAAACTCCGCCCAGAGCGGTTTTTAACACCTCAAGCGTGCATTTGCTGGAATGCGTTTCTCTAAACGCCGGCAAAGACAAGGCCATAGAGCAGGTTATTAAGTCCAAAGGCTACGAGATGAAAGATGTTTTGGCGTTAGGCGACAGTCTTAACGATTACACTATGGTAAAAAGAGCGGGTATGGGCGTGGCCGTCCAAAACGCAGATGCCAGAGTAAAGTCGGTAGCCAAATTTGTTACTGCCTCAAACGACGACGACGGCGTGGCGCGCGCGATAGAAAAGTTTATTTTGTCGAGGTAAGCCTATGAAGTATGAAAGAATAATCGAAAGGGTCAAGACCACCGAATTTGCCAAAATCCTGGACTTAGAGATAATTCATCTAGGCAAAGAATATATAACCTTAAGCACTGTCAATATAAACCGTCCCGGCATTCAGCTTACGGGATTTTATACCCACTTTGGCGCAGACAGAGTTCAGATAATGGGCGAAATGGAATTTGCCTATTTAAGAAGTCTAACAGACGAGCAGCGCTATGAAAGTTTGAGTAAATACTTCTCTTATCCTTTGCCTTGCCTCATTATTAGCACCAATCTGGAGCCTATGAGCGAGATGATAGAGCTTGCTCAAAAACACCAGATACCGCTTTTGAGATCCGCTCAGCGCACTACCTATATAGTAAACGACCTTATAGCGTATCTAAACGAAGTATTGGCGCCCACGCTCACTATGCACGGCGTTTTGATGGATATGTACGGCGTCGGCGTGTTGATTACGGGCACCAGCGGCGTGGGCAAATCCGAGAACGCGCTAGAACTTATCCAAAGAGGGCATAGATTGGTAGCCGACGACGCTGTCATAATAAAACGCGTTCACGACAGGTTAATAGGCAGCGCGCCCGAAAACATAAGATACTTAATGGAAGTAAGAGGCATCGGTATAATCGACGTGCGTAATATGTACGGCGTCGGCGCGGTAAAGAACTCCAAAGTCATAGACATGGTAATAGAGCTTGAAAAATGGGATGACAATAAAGAATACGACAGACTAGGCGTAACCAAGTCGATAGAAATATTAGGATATAACCTGCCCAAAATCGTGGTTCCGGTTAGACCAGGTCGAAACCTTGCGGTTATTTTGGAGGTCGCCGCAAGAGACCATCGTTTAAAATCAATGGGCTACTCAGCGCTGGACGAATTAAACAAAAGATTAATCAAAGGCGACAATTAACAACTTTATTCGACATTACCAATCATTTTTTTCGGACTGCCATAATATTAATATAATATTATATAAATTTATGGAGGCAAACCGATGTCCGAAAACAATATCGCTGAAGAAGTCACCCAAGGAGATCCTACGCCTAAAGTCAATTTCTCTACCACGCTTGTTAATTTCTTCTATGCCATTACTTTTGCAGCTAATCTGAAAGTAATGGTTTTAAGGTTAATACTATATATTACCTTGTTTGTAGGCGTAATATTATCTATTGTTACCGCGGCGGTATTAAGCTCAGCTTTGGTATTCTTTGACGATTTTATCCGCTATATTTTATGGGGCGTAGGTTTATTTGCTTTGACCGAAATCATAAACAAAAGAAAACAGAACTCTTAAGATTATTTAAATATAAAAACCCTAATTTTTTTGCTTAATGAACAATAAGCTTACATATAAAAGACCAAAGATAACCAAAATAGATTTTTCTCACCAGGCGATACCGCGCGAATTTGACGGCTTTAAAATTTTGCATCTGTCGGATTTGCACAATAAAGAATTCGGGCTTGACCAGTCTGTCTTAATAGAGATAACATTGGATTTAAAGCCCGATGTTATCGCTGTTACCGGCGATTTGGTATCTGACGGAAAAATAGACAAGACTTTAAAATATCTAGAGCAGGCCGTTGAAATCGCGCCTGTTTTTGCGGTAAGCGGCAACCACGAGCATTATCATATAAAACGCTATGATTATTTTAAAGAGCAGCTGACCAATCTAGGCGTCAATCTTTTGGAAAACCGCGCGCAAGAAATATTAAAAAACAACCAAGCCTTAAACATAATAGGCCTAAACGATATTTCTTTTTTTAACTCCAAAAAGGATTATTACAAGACCATAAAATTTCTAACCGCTCAAGTTCAGGGTTTTAAGATAATGCTTGCACACGCTCCGCATGTTATAGGCATTTATCAAAACAGCGGCGCGGATTTAATTTTAAGCGGGCATGCGCACGGCGGACAAATCCGCCTGCCCATTATAGGCGGGCTTTTTGCCCCGGGGCAAGGATTTTTCCCCAGATATACTTCGGGACTTTACCGCCTAAAAAATAATGTGTCATTGATAGTAAATAGAGGCTTAGGCGACTCCGTATTTCCCTGGCGGATTAATAACCCTCCGCATGTGATTTTGATAACCTTAAAATCTTTGGCATAAAAAAAGCGGCTGTTTTGACAGCCGCTTTTGATTTTATAGCACTATATTTACTATTCTTCCGGGTATGACTATTACCTTTTTGGGCGTTTGACCTTCTATATATTTGGCAACTTGAGGATTTTCAAACACTATTTGCTTTATCTGCTCTTGGCTGGCCTTAGAAGGCGTCATAACGGTAGCCCTTACCTTGCCGTTAATTTGGACGGCAATTTCGACTTCGTCTTTTACCAATTTAGCCTCGTCGTATTCGGGGAAGGCTTGGCTGAATATCGAAGGCTTGTTGCCCAACATCACAAACCACTCTTCGCAAGCGTGAGGAGCTAGGGGCGCCAACAGCTTAATCATTTCTGTAATGACGTTCTTAGCAAAGCCCTGGTCAGCCTCGGACAAGGAGTCGTATTTATATATGGCGTTAAGAAGCTCCATTATTCTGGCCACGGCGGTATTAAACGAGAAAGACTCATAATCCGCTCTGACTTCTTTTATGGCGTTATGAAGCGCGTAGTCAAGTTCTTTTTCGTTATCGCCGTAAGTCTTAGGCTCTTGGGTAACATTGGAATATTTTTGGACAATCCTATCCACTCTGTCGGCAAATCTCACCATAGCCTTTATGCCTTCGTCGTTCCAAGGGCCGCCGTCTATATAGTTAAAGCCGAAGGCCAGATACATTCTTAAGATATCCGAACCGTAATTTTTGATATAATCGTCGGGGTTTATGGTGTTGCCGCGGCTTTTGGACATACGATAGCCGTCGGGGCCTAGGATAACGCCTTGGTGAACCAGCGACAAGAACGGTTCGTCAAAATCCAAATATCCCATATCGCGAAGCGCTTTGACAATAAATCTGGAATACAGCAGATGCCCCACAGCGTGCTCCGCGCCGCCTACGTATTTATCCACAGGCATTATTTTATTGGTGTATTCTCTGTCAAATGCGGCTTTATCGTTGTTAGCGTTGGGATAACGCAAGAAATACCAAGAGGAGCAAATAAAGGTGTCCAAGGTGTCCGGATCGCGCTTAGCGTCCGCGCCGCAAACGGGACATTTTACGTTTATATAACCCTCGTGTTTTTTAAGCGGCGATTGTCCGTCAGGCGTAAAATTAACGTCGTAAGGCAGCTCTACGGGCAATTGGTCTTCGGGCACGGGAACAGTGCCGCATTTAGGGCAATGAATTATAGGAATAGGGCAGCCCCAGAACCTTTGACGGCTTACAGACCAGTCGCGCAAGCGGTAATTGATTCTTTGCTCGCCTTTGTTTATGCTCTTTAGGTATTCGACTATCTTTTGCTGGCCTTCCTGGCTGGTTAGGCCGTCGAACCTGCCGCTGTTGACCATGACGCCGTATTCGGTAAAAGGCAGCTCGTCGGGCGAGCCGTCCGCGCTCTTAATGACGCGGTTGACGGGCAGGTTGTATTTTTGGGCGAACACGAAATCTCGCTCGTCGTGGGCGGGCACGCCCATAACTGCGCCTGTGCCGTAAGTGTATAATACATAATCCGCTATAAAGATAGGAACCTTTTTGTTATCAAGCGGGCTTATGGCGTATGCGCCAGTAAATACGCCCGTCTTTTCTTTTGCGGTAGAGAGTCTGTCAATTTCGCTGGTGAGCATAGTCTGCTTTTGATATGCCTCTACCGCCTGTCTTTGCTCGGGCGTAGTGATTTGATTGACCAAAGGATGTTCGGGCGCGAGCACCACAAAGCTAATGCCGGGCAGCGTGTCAGCGCGCGTGGTAAACACTCTAAAGCTATGACCGCTTTCGGTAGCAAACTCTATCTCCGCGCCTACGCTTTTGCCTATCCAATTGGTTTGCATTATTTTGGTCTTTTCGGGCCAGTCAATTTTATTCAGATCCTGCAACAGCTCTTCGGCGTATTTTGTTATCCTAAAGAACCATTGCGTCATGTTGCGCCTTTCGACTAAGGAATGGCATCTTTCGCACTCGCCGTTTACGACTTGCTCGTTGGCTATAACGGTGTTGCATGAAGGGCACCAGTTAACCGGCGCATCTTTTTGGTAAGCTAAGCCGTGTTTATATAACTGCAAAAACAGCCATTGAGTCCATTTATAATAAGACGGATCCGAAGTTTTGATTTCGGCTGACCAGTCTATCATGAGCCCCATTTCTTTTATTTGGCGCTCCATGGTGGCTATGTTTTTGTAAGTGCTGTCTTTAGGGTGAATGCCTGTTTTTATGGCGTAGTTTTCGGCGGGCAGGCCGAAAGAGTCAAAGCCCATAGGCTGAAACACTTCGTAACCTTGCATTTTCTTAAATCTGGCGTAAGTGTCCGAAAGCCCGAAGTTATACCAGTGGCCTATATGCAGATTAGCGCCCGACGGATAAGAAAACATTTCCAAAACGTAAAATTTCTTGTCAATGTTTTCGGGGTTGAATTTATGAAGGTCGTTTTCTTCCCAATACTTTTGCCACTTTTTTTCTATCTCTCTGTGATTCATAAAAAGACTCCGTTAATATTATTTAAGCGATAGACAGTGAAACTATATCGTAAGACATGCTAAATCTTTTTTCGGTCGTAGAAACGTCAAAAATATTTTGAACGGTCTTTATCATTAGCTTTGTGGCGTAGCTGGAATCCGCGTTTACGTCCATTTCCGAATACCACGCCATCAACGCGGGGCCCATCTCGTATGACGAGCTCTTGGAAATCTTAACTTCGTAAACGGGAAGTCTGTTTTCGCCGTCAACCGTTACGGCATTGTTTACAAACGCCAAAAATTCGTCTTTTATAGGAATGGTTTTTACATCGCTGCCGACTTGGAAATTGACGGGATTAAAAGTCATTAACCCGCCGCTATCTACCGCGTCCGTCCAGTTGTAAACTCTGCTAAAGCCGGCGCTGTAGCCTTTTTGGAAAGAAGTTTTATCTACCGAGCGGATTAAGAGCAGCAGCGTTTCATTGTCGTAGCCGCTTTTGAGCTTTTTGGCTTTATAGGTCGTTTTGGCTTCCTTATCGTTTAGCTTATAAGTTAAAGTTCTGGTCTGATAATTAAAAGTATATTCTAAACTTATTTCGGATGAGGGCATATTAAACTCTTTAGAAACGCTCAAAGGCTTAAACAATTCGCCCGTAGCCATGCTGAAAGTTACGGTCGAAGTCATCGTATCGGTTACGCCCAGATTTTTTACGCCCGTTAGTCCCAAAGATTTTTCAAAGTCCGCGTATTCGCCGCCCAAAATGCTCTGCAGCTGTTCTTTTTGCAAATATTCTATACTAAGAGTTGAAGTGAGCTTCCAAGTGTTTTTTTGCGCGTCAACCTGTTCGATTTTGTATTCCAACTCGCCGTCCGCTATTTCGATGCGGGCGGAAGTGTCAAGAGAGTCTTTAATTATCTTGGCTTGGTGCTCGGAAGGGACTTTGGTTTCGTCTATTAGGTAATAGTAAAACGAAACGTCATAAACTGAAGTTTCCGAGGCCTTTTGCCATGATTGAGTAAGGTTTATATAAACCGCTTGGGGAGCGCAACCCCAGAGCATAATGAAAATCAAAAATAACGATAATATTGCGTAAACTTTTTTCATAGGCTACCCTTTTTTATTTTATCAACTAATTATAACACGAAACTAATATTTAATAAAAGCGCAATTAGAGCATTTTGGAACGGGAATTTAAGTTTAGTTGTTATTTTCCAGTAATCTGTTAAAATTAAGATATGGATATAAAAATATTTCCCAATTATATACGCGCGTATAACTATCTTGTAAATATTCTAAAAAACCGCCCTAAAAAGCGCGCGTGTTTGGACACTCGGCATATAATTATAACCCCCGACAGATACACCCTTCAATTAGAAAGAGAGCTTATGAAAGATTTGGGCGAAAACGGGGCTTTTGATATTGCCGTAACGACCTTTGACAGACTGCTGTATAGCGAGGGCATTTCTACTAAATATCTTTCGCAATACGGCGGCGCTATGCTCATTAGAAAAATAATAGACGAAAACGAGAATAAAGAGCGCTTTTTGTGCTTTAACCGCGCGCTTTTGCGCGGCGATTTTCCCGCCGATATGTATCAAACCATAATGCAATTAAAAAGCTGCCTTATTTCTCCCGAATTTAAGATAAAGACCGAAAATCCTCACCTTAACAATAAATTAAACGACATAAATTATATATACCAAAAATACGAGGAATTTTTAAAAGCAAACGACTTGCTGGACGCGGGCTCAAAGCTCAATCTACTCAAAAAACGCGCGCCGCAATCCGAATACATAAAAAACGCCCATTTTTATCTGTTCGGTTTTGACAGCCTTACGCCCCAGGCGGTAGATTTTATACAAACTTTGCACCAACATTCCAAAGGCGTATTTTTGAGCGTAATCAACGACGGGCTTAACTTGTATCCATATATAGATATAGAAGCAAAAGACGCCGACTTGGACGGAATGAGCGATTTTGATAAGCATATATATCAAAATTTAGCCAAAAGAAATTACGAACCGTATCCCGACCGCGCGCCTATTAGCATCTTTTGCGCGGCTAATTCGGCCTCGATGATAAGGCACGCGTGCAGAATCATAAAGGAGCATTTAAGGGAGGGCGGAAAGCTTTGCGAAATAGCGCTAATCGGCGAGGTAAGCGCAAAAGAACTCGCGGTTTTGGACGAGGCCGAAATATCATATAACTACGACCACAAGGTTTTATTATCCGTCCATCCTTTTACGGCGTATATAAAAGACTGTATCGACGCTGTCAGAACGCATTATAACGACGGCGTCGCTAAAATAGCTAAAAATTACTTTAGCGGAATAGATTACCAAGACGCCTGCGCTTTTGAAAATTATTGCCTAAAGTTTAATATAACCCAAAACATATTTGAGCCTTTTGTCTTAGGCGGCGAGGGCGAAATAAAAGTCGCCGAAAAGGTCAGAAAAAAACTTGAAGGAATCTTAAGCCCCTTTGATATCGCGTTAAAAAACGCAACAACAGCGGACGAATTCGTTTTTGCGATAAGGCAATTTATTTTAAATAATAATTTGGAAGAAAGGTTAACTGTTTATAATAACCATTACGCCACATCTGATTTTGCTCCTTACGCCGAACAGTGCTGGGACAAGTTTGAGGCCGTATTAAAAGAGTTTGATATTTTATCCCGCTACAAAATGGATTTAGAAGATTTTAGAGCGGTTTTCTTCGCGGGGCTGGAGGCGGTGGAAATTTCGGTCATTCCGCCCAAAACGGACGCCGTAACTATAACGGATATAGAAGGCATAAGATGCGGCAGATTTAAAAAGATAATATATCTAAACTGTTCGGACGGCAGTTTCCCGCCTTTAGATAAAGACTTAGGGCTTTTGTCGGACGATGATTTGGATTCTTTGAACGACTACGAAATAAAAATAGAGCCGAAAATCAAACAAATCAATAAAAGGCGAAAGTTTAACCTTATACAATCTTTTTATCACGGAGATAAATTATATTTTTTATATACAAAGGCTCAAGACGGGCAAGAGCGAGAAGCCAACCTCTTGACCGCCATAAAAGCGCTGTTTCCCATACGCGAGGAATATAGCGAGGAAGCGTATAATGTCTTGTTGAATTTAAACGCGCTCACTCAAAATGATTACGATAAAGCCGCCGAGTATTTTTATAATCAATCCTCTGCAAAAAAACAGGTATTAAGATTATACAAAAACGCAGTAACCGAAAGGCAGCAGGTTCTAGGGTTAGGCGTTTCGGCGGCGGCAAGAGCGCTGGATATGGATTTTGACGCGCCGCCAGATTCTCGCCAATTCAAAATAAATTTGGGCGACACCTTTTACGCTACCCATCTGGAAAACTATTTTATATGCCCTTACATGTTTTTATTGCGGCATATATTGAGATTAAACGAGCGTCCGGTTGGCGATATCAACTCTTTGGATATAGGCAACATCTTGCATGAATTTTTGGAAAAGTTTGTAATTAAAGATCCTAAGACTTTTGAAGAATGCGAGCAGATAACTCTCGATATAGTAAACGATATAATATCCCAAAACATAAAACTTCAAAAAAATCCGCATTTTGCCGAGTTCTTAAAAAAAGAAGCCATCAATACCGCCCGCGCGGTATTTGAACAAAACTTAAATTCCGACTTTAAACCCCTTTATACCGAAAAGAAGTTCGGCAAGGGCGAGGAATTGCCGCCTTTTGAGATAGAACTTGATAATAAAAAAGTTTATATAGGCGGCAAGGTTGATAGGATAGATTATTACGGGGACTATATAAAGATAATTGACTACAAGAGCGGTAACATAAAATATCACCCTAAGGATATTTACTCTGGCTCCAACCTTCAATTGATGTTATATATGAAAGCGTGCTGTCAGGGGCTTAACAAAAAACCATTCGCTTCGTTATATTTCCCCATTAATAACGATTTTCTTGAAGACAACAAAAAACGATACCGCAATATAGGCGTCTTGACGGCTGATCCTAAGCTATTGCTTGCGGCGGATAGGACTATAGCTGCTACGCTTGAAAGCGAAGCCCTGCCCGTCAAGGTAAAGGCTATAAGCGAAGAATGTTTGGATATCGGCGAAAAAGATAATGTATTAAGCGAGGAAGAGTTCAACAATGTTTTAAACTACACCGTAGAGTTAACAAAAACTGCCATAGAAGAAATTTACGGCGGGAATTTAGAGCCTAGCCCGCGCGAAGGCGCTTGCGGTTGGTGCGACTATAAGGGCATATGCGGAAAACCCGACGAGAACACTCGAAGTTTAGAACAAGTCGATGTTTCTAATAAGGTGTTGGCTAAGATAGGACAAAAGGAATAAGGCGGATAGTATGAGTCATAACTGGACACCGGCGCAATTGAGAGTAATCAATTCAAACAGCGATAAGATTTTGGTTTCAGCTTCCAGCGGAAGCGGCAAAACCACGGTAATGATAGCGCGCATAGTCAATCTTATTTTAAATAAGAAAACAGGAATTGACAATATTTTAGTTACCACGTTTACAAACGCGGCCGCGCAAGACATGAAAACCAAGTTAATTGACGAGTTGTCAAAAGCGTTGCAGTCAAGCTCGGACAAGGACTATTTGCTTGACCAATTGCAAAGCGCTGAAACAGCCCAAATATGCACCCTGCATTCCTTTTGCGCAGATTTGATTAGAAAATATTACTATGTCGCGGGCGTGGACTCGGCGTTCACCGTAATCCAAGATTTAGAAGCATCTCTAAAGAAGTCAAAAGCTATAAAGAAGGTCTTTCAGGAATATCTGGACAGCGGCGACCAGTCTTTTTTAAAGATATACGACATATTCACAAGGCGCAGAAAGGACAAAAAACTGGCAGGAATTATTAACCAAATCTATACCTTTTACCGCACCTTGCCCAAAGATCCAGATTGGCTTGCGACTGCTCCGGATTTAGACGCCGTAGAGGAATATATAGAAGATTACAAAAAATTAGCAGACAGTTTTTATATAAAACAGCTGGAAAGCATCCGCGACCATGCGGAGGCCATAGGCTACGAGCCTGCCGTAAAGGCTGTAAAGTGCGTTCTGGAAAGCATTTTAAATAGGGAGCTTGTGCCCAATCTGCCTTCGCAAAAAAAGCCAACAGATTGCGATACCGAAACCGAAAAGTTTATAGACTTTAGCAGAGACATCTGCAAAGCCGCGAAAGGTTTTTATAATAAATTTGTTCAAAAAATATCTCAAGAAGAATACGACCGGGAGATTGTTTCAAAACTTTTGGAAGTAACTGCAAAATTTGCCCAAAAATACGACGAATTAAAAAGAGAAGATTTCGAGCTTGATTTTGCGGATTTAGAGCATTATGCCTTTGAAATTTTAAACAACGAGGAAGTAAAAGAGGAGATTAAGCAAAAATATAAATATATCTTCGTAGACGAATACCAGGACATCAACCCGATGCAAGAGGCCATAATCAATCTATTTGACGGTTCCAAGATGTTTTTCGTGGGCGATGTCAAGCAGAGCATTTACCGCTTTAGATTGTGCGATCCCGATATATTTATAAAAAAATACCGCGACTTCAAAAGCGGGGCTAATCCGGCTTGCGAGGCGATAGACCTAAACGACAACTTTAGATCGGCAAAATCCATATTGGACTTTAACAATGAAATATTCTCCCGCATAATGACCGCAGGCGTAGGCGGCGTGGACTATGACAGGGACGCGCGTTTTGTATCCAACAATCCCGACTTAGAATCCGAATATCCTGCCGTAAATATTGTGTTGGGCAGGATTCCGCAAAAAGAATACATCGAGCCCGAAGAAGTGTATAGCGTAAAAAGCCACATTAATCAAACCGTTATCACCTCCAAGAAAGCCGAAGCCGATATTATTATCAACGAAATAGGCAAGGTTTTGGAAGCAGGCAGGGTTTTAAAAGACGGTCAAATACAAAAACCCGACTTTAGCGATATAGTAATTTTGTTTAGGTCGGTAAACAACTCTTTAGAGATAATACGCGAGATTTCCAAAGTCTATCCAGTAGTAAGCGGAATTGAAACCCAAGTTTTAAGCCGCCCCGAAATCTTGATGCTGATAGATTATATCAAAGTTATAGATAACTTCTATCAAGACATAAGTTTGGCGGGCGCGATGAAAAGCGTTTTTGGCAAATTGGACGAGAACGAATTAATAAGGATAAGAGAACGATACCCAAAAACCGACTTTTATTACCAAGCGGTGTTGGAATATAAGAAAAATATTAAAGACGACATATCTCAAAAGTTAAATGCATTTTTTGATAATATAGAACAAGACAAAAAATACGCATCTTGTCATAATCCGCACGAGCTCTTGCTATACATTATTACTAAATATAATTACGAGGAATATTTATTGACCTGTTTCGAGCAAGCCGATTACGAATATGTAGAAATGTTCTTGGATTTGGCTTTGCAATACAAGACTGTTCAGGAGTTTTTGGATTATATAGACAACGGCGAGATATCGCCTTCAATTGAAATGCCCGCCGGTTCCGGCTCAAAAGCAATAAGAATAATGACCATACATCAAGCCAAAGGATTAGAATTTCCCATCGTTTTTGTTTGCGGGCTGGGCGCAAGGTTTAAGCATAGTGCCGACGAGATTTTTTTGGATCAAAGAGTAAAACTGGGTATTAGGTATTACGACTACCAAAACCGCGTCAAGTTTGAATCTAAAACGCGGGCGGCGGTGGGCTTGCGCAACAGGCAAAAAGAAATCGAAGAAGAAATGCGCGTCTTGTATGTTGGCTTGACGCGGGCAAAATATCATCTGGTTCTTACCGGAACCATAAAAGATAATTACCGTCCCATAGGACTGGAGCCCTTTGAAATTCTAAACGCTCATAGTTATTTAGATTGGATTTTGGCTGTTCTTTCAAGGGATAAGGCTGATCCTTGGTTTGACATATCTAAAATATATAAAATAGCGACTTGTTATAAATTAGAAATTGCGGATATAGATAAGATTCAAGACCGTGACAATATCAAAAGACCTATTTTGGCTGCAAGCGCGCCCGAGTTGGAGCAAAAAATAAAACAAAACATAGAATTCAAATATCAAGCGGAAGATTTAAACCAAAAATACACGGTTACCGAACTTAACGCGCCTCAAGAATATGTCCACAGCGCTTATATATTCAAAGACCAAGACGACGGGCTCGAACGCGGCAACGCCTATCACGCGCTTATGAAATATATCGATTTTGACTGCCGCTCGATAGAGGATATAAATAATCAGATTCAATATCTAAAGGCCCAAAACCTTTTATCAGAGGAGTATATTAAACTAATAGACGCTCAAAAGATATTAAATGTTTTAAAATCGGACATTATAAATATAGCCAAGCAAAATAAATATTATAGAGAGCGGGAATTTTTATATTACGCCGACCCTAAAGATTTGGGCTTGCAAGGCTCAAGCAGGGTTTTAGTTCAGGGCGTAATAGACCTGATAATATTTACCGACGAAGGAGTAATTATAGTAGATTATAAGACCACAAAAGGCGACGCCGAACATCTAAAAAAACTCTATAAAAACCAACTGGAGATTTACTCGAAAGCCGCCCAAGACATTTTGGGAGAAAATGTCGTAAAAAAGGTGATTTATTCGTTTGAAGGGGATAAAGAAGTTATTTTATAAAAATAAAAATTAATTTCAAAAGTTTTTATTTGACAAAAACTACCATATAATTAATAATAGTTTATAATAACTTTTAGCAGTTTATAATCGTTCAATTTTGGTTAGAAATTATGGAGTGGGTAGATAAGTTTTATAAGTGGTTAGAGGGGTTTTTGGGCGCAAACGCGGTCATTAAGCTGTTCTTTATTTTTGCTGACATTCTCATTCTGATTTTTTTCTTCGCTATTATTGTTTATTTTGCGAGCAATAACGCAGTTGCGTATCGTCTTGCCGCAAAAGAGGTCTTGCGCGCCATAAAAAAGGGCGCTAACGAAGCGGCAATAAACGAAAAAATGAAAAATATGCCTTACATAGCCAGATCTTTATGGCACCGCTTTAGAAAAGAGCGCAAAGGCAAGCCCAGCGATTATCTTACAATAACCCAGTGCCTAACCATTCCCAATAAATCTTCTTGGAACATCAGCTTGGCGGCGGTTTTGATAATTTCTAGCGTAATTTTTGGCGGAATAATGTTCGCGTTTTCGCAAAGCGCTAGTTCCATCAGGCACGCCGTAACTTTAATATTTATAGGCGGCTTTTTGGCTATTGTCTTAATAATCATTGAAAAAAATTCCTACAACTCTACGCTATATATCCATGAAAGACTAGTTTGGGCGCTAAATAAAAAATCCAAAGAATTTGCCGTTCCCGCGGGCGTAACCGTGCCGGACGACAAGAGGATAATAGAAGAGCCTTCTTACATAACCCAGGCAGATTATGCGGTAACGCCTATAATAACCGAAGGCCCGAAAATTCCTAAACCCTTGCTCAACGCGCCCAAGGTAATGGACGCCGAAACCCAAAATTTATTATTAAAAATAGACTCGGCAATAAGGAACAAAGCGCCTGTTGCGACATTAAGGCAGCTGGCTTCGGCTTTGCAAAGGATTAAAAACAAGCCCGAGAATTTGTTCCCCGAGCATCAGCAAAGAATAAACAAAGCTATGTCTTTATTGCTAAAAGCGATTTCCGAGTCTTATAAATAAATTGTCTTAACTTATTGCGCCGCATCCTTTTTCGGCTTCGCATTAGTATTTTCTTGAACATAGTTTATGCCCTGGAATATTTTGTAAGTTCTAACAGCCGTCCGTGATAAAAAGCTTTTAACACGATTTCGGCTGTTACTACGGTATTCTTAGGAATAATTACATTTCCGTTAAAATCGGTAATGGGTTGCGTGGTCAATCTCCCAAGCAAGAATATATAATCTGCAATTATTTTGGAATATGTTTTGACGGGTTCTTGACCGTCGTTAATTAAAAAATCGCTTTGTCCGCTTTTTTCTAAAGGTATAGTTTTATTTTGATTGTTTTCTTGTTCTATAATTTTATTTATTAAATTGATATTTCCTTCTATATTATCGCTTATTCTTTCTTGCTCTATATTTTTTTTACCAGAATTATCGACATTTTCACTTTCTATATCTTGCTCTAAAGATTCTTCGGCAAAAGCCGTTTCCGCGCCGCCTATATCTTGAGCGGGGGCTATATCGTCAATGCCTGGATTTATAGAAAAGCCCAGTTCCATGGGCGCGATTTCGGGCGATATATTTTCGATGTCAATATCGTCTATTGATTGATTGAGGGAATTATCATCTGATTGAGTTTCTTTATTTTCAACAAGAGAAATGTTTTCAACGCTTTCTTGCTTGACGGAAATATCTATATTATTATCGCTTGTCTGCTCCTTAAGTGTTTGAGCGCCGACAAATTTATCGTTTTCAATAGATTGCTCGATGGACGCCTCTGATTCATTCGCTTGTTGGATGGTTTCGTCTATATCGTTTTTGCTTTCTTGAAGAGGCGTTTTTAAATTATTGTCAGACGGTTCTATAGTCTCGGTTTTAGTTTGAGCTAAATCGGACTTTTTTTCTTGCGAAAAGACTTCATTTATGGTTTCATTTTTTTCTTCTTTTGAGATAATTTCCTTAATAGTTGATGTTTTTTCGCTTTCTTCTTTTACTTTTTTGGCGGTCTTACGCGATGTTAGTTTTTTTTTACCTGCATTTTTTGGGCTATATCCGTAATCAATAGCCTATTGCCTGTTGAAATAATATTGCTAGGATAAATCATCTCGCTTTCGTTCATCAAGATATACGAAACCTTGAAATTATCCATAATTATATCTTTTAAGACGCCGAGTTTTACGCCCTCTTCGTTATAAATATCCGCGCCTAAAAGGTGGTAAATATTGTTTTGAAAATTATCGCTTTCCAAAACGGGACCGTCTCCCACCACTGCGTCCGGACCTATTGCTTTTATATCCGTTACCTTTATGACATATTCGTTGGCCGTAGCGTATTTATCGGCCAAAACCAGCATTTGAACATATGTAAGCGAGGAATTAAAAATAGCGTTTTTAATATAATGTATTTTGCCGTTACGGATATTGATTAAAGGCTTATTTATAATGTTACGTAAGCTCTCCATATATACCTCGTGGCATTTTTATATAATTATAAATATAGTTTTATAGCGAATAAAATATGACTTTTGTAATTAAATCAATTATTTTGGCGATAAAAAACATTTACCGCAACACAGTAACAATTGACTTTAATCTAATGTAATTATATTATTAAGGTATTGCTATGATACTATTAGAAACTCATTTGCATAATTGCGAAGTAAGTCCATGCGCTATCATGCGCGCGGAAGAGATACCAAAGATTTATAAAAACGCAGGATACGGCGCCATCGTTGTAACAAACCATTTCTCCGCCTATGTCATGGGTTTAATAGACGGAGACACAAGGCAAGACAGGGTAAGAACTTTTTTGCAAGGCTCCAGATTGGCGATAGACGCGGCCAAAAAAGAGGGGTTGAAAGCCTTCTTGGGCGTGGAAATTACTCTTGCGCGCTATCAATGGCAGGACTATTTGGTTTATGGCGATATAGAGGAAGGCTTGTTAAAGCATCCTATGGTGCATACATACACTCAAGCCCAATTGTTTGAATTGGCCAAAGAATTCGGTTGGGCCGTCTTTCAAGCGCATCCCTTTAGGCGCGGCTGCACGGTGGGCGACTCAAAATACATGCACGGCATAGAAGTATATAACGGCAGCCATAATTCCAAAGAAGTGTTTGACCGCTCAATAAATTATTGTCAAAACCATAATTTAAAAATGATTGCGGGCGGCGATTTTCATGATATAGGTCAAGAAGGCAGGGCGGGAATATACATTCCTGAAGAGATTGATAACGAAAGGCAATTGGCTCAATATCTTATAAACAACCAGCCTCAACTATTTATGATAAATAAATATTAAAATCTTTGGATTTTTCCTATCGTTATACAAAGGAGGTCAAAGGCTTGTTTTAAATAAGCCTGAATACGCGCAAATTGTTTTTAGATGTTTTGCTTATCATGGCATCTTTGGTAGCTTTATTGCTGCCGGGATTTTTTTTAAGAAAGGCTAAGGTATTGTCCGACGGCGCGGTAGAAGTATTGGTGACCGTTCTTATATATGTTTGCATGCCCATGCTAACGCTTAATTCTTTTTTGGGTCAAAGCGTTGCGCCTACTTTAAATACCGCCGTCTTAATGGGGCTGTCTTTTTTATTTTCATTGTTCGGGCATTTATTTATATTCTTTATCGCAAAATTAATCTTTTTCAAGTGGAAAAACAAAGAAAACGCGTCCGCCTATATGTTCGCTACGACCTTTTCTAACGGCGGCTACTTGGGAATACCTTTTGTTAGCATGTTATTTTCCGATTCCCAAGCTTTGTTATTCGCCGTTATGACAAATATGGCTTTTAACATGCTGATTTGGACTTTAGGGATTTATATTTTGACGGGAGACAAATCAGCGATAAGCTTAAAAAAAGCTTTTATTAATCCGTCAGTATTGCCGTTATTTATAGCATTGCCGCTGTATTTTATCCCTTCTATTAATATAATAAGCGGAACGCCTATAGCCAACGCTATCAAGCTCTTGGCCGATATGTCGGCGCCTTTATCTATGATAATAGTGGGAATAAGGCTTGCCGATATGGGAGTTTTGGAGGCGTTTAAGGGCGCGGGCAATTATTTGACTTGTTTGACCAGATTAATCGTGGCGCCCTGCGCGCTTTTGGCGGTCGCGATTGCCTTAAGACAAATACCTTATATTAGTCAAATTGGAACATTATTTATGGCCGTTCCTTTAGTTCAATTGTCAATGCCGGCGGCGGCAACCCTTGTGGCTTTTGCCGAAAAAACCAACCGCGCCAAAGCGGAAGCTACCCGCGTATTTTTAACCACGACTATTTTATCTATTTTGTCCATACCTTTAATTGTTTTAATCATTAAAGCGGCAGGATTGATATAAAACAAACAATTTTATTTATAATTTTAATTAATATTTAGCCTAAATCCTTAATAAATTAGAAATATTAAGACTTTATTAAAATTTGGTAATAATATTGTTTTGTTTTTTCCTATATGCTATACTTTTATTGTGTTAAAAAAGGATTAGGAGAAAAAGAATGGGATTTTTCAAAAATCAACTACTAAAAGTAATAGAATGGGCTGACGACTCTAACAACATAATGGCGTATAAATATCCTATGCCTCCTAAAACCCAAATAATGATGGGTTCTCAGCTTATCGTTAGAGAATCTCAAGTCGCTATCTTGGTTTCCAGCGGCAAGATAGCCGACGTGTTCGCGCCCGGTAGATATAAATTAGACACAGGCAACATGCCTATTTTGACTCAACTAAGATCCTGGAAGTACGGATTTAACTCGCCTTTTGTTTGCGATGTTTATTTTATAAACACAAAGCAATTTATTAACCAAAAATGGGGCACGGGCAGCCCTGTAATGATGCGCGATCAGGACTTCGGCGTAGTTCAATTTAGGGGCTACGGTATCTTCTCGTTTAAGGTATCCGATCCTGTAGTTTTCTTAAGAGAGCTTTTGGGCTCTAACGCGTTGTTTAAAACGGACGCGTTGATAGAACACCTAAAACGCAGCATCGTAAGCGGAATATCCGAAGCCGTCGCCGCCTCCAACATACCCGCGTTGGACTTGGCGATGAAATATAAAGCTATTGGCGACAAGGCCGAAGAAATAGTAAAAGAGAGCTTTAATAAATTGGGCATTTCTTTGGTCAATCTGGTGGTTGAAAACCTGTCTTTGACCGAAGAGAGCAAGAAGGCGCTAGAACAAAGAACCAGAATGAATATTTTGGGCAACGCTCAAGAATATACCCAATACGCCGCAGCCGACGCTATGAAAACTATTGCCGAAAACGCTCACAAGGGCAGCGGAATGAATATGGCGGGCGCTGCTATGCAAATGGGCGCAGGCTGGACCATCGGCAACACCTTTGGAGCGGCTATTTCGGGCGCGGGCGCAAACAGCGCGGGCGCTGTTCCGGTAGGAGCGGCCGGCCCTACTATGCCTTGCCCTCAATGCGGCGCGACCATTAACGCGAACGCTAAATTCTGCTCCGAATGCGGCGCAAAAATCGCGCCCGTTAATAACGGAAAGTTCTGTCCCTCTTGTGGCAAGCAAAACAAACCCCAAGCTAAATTCTGCGCTGATTGTGGAACAAAGCTATAAGCGATGAAAAAATATTCCAATTTAATTGACGATATTATAAAAGCTCGACAACAAGGCAACGCTTCGGAAGGAGCTGTAAAATACCAAGACCGGCCCCCTCAAAAGACATATGACACCTATGGGGGCGAGGTCAAGTTGGTGTTAGACGTCGAGCAAGACAAGTGCCCTGCTTGCGGGGCGTCTTTGGTTTTTAACCCTAAAACCCAAAAATTATATTGCGATTATTGCCAAAACTCGTTTGAAATAGCTTCTAAAAAAAGCAACGAGATAGTCTTAGATTTTAATCTGGATAAATATAAAAAATGGAACGATGAGACCAAGGTCAGCTACTGCGACAGCTGCGGCGCGGAATTTGTTTTTGACAAGGACGAATTCTCAAAAAACTGTCCTTTTTGCGACTCGCCCAGCGTAACCAGAGTAGAAGACTTAGAAGGCATAAGGCCCAATGCCGTAGTGCCTTTTAAAATTACCCAATCCCAAGCCAAAGAACGTTATCAAAAATGGATAAAGAGCCGAATTTTTGCGCCTTCGGCTTTTAGAAAACAGCACGCCGTAGAATCTTTTAAAGGCGTATATTCGCCCAGTTGGACTTTTGATACCAAGACCTTTTCGACTTATGTGGGCGTAGTCGGCGATTATTATTATGTTACGACAGGCGTGGGCAAACATCGCCGCGTCGAGCGCAGAATTAGATATAGAAACGTCAACGGCACCTACGATGCGATTTTTGACGATATAAACATCAATTCAAGCCGAAAGATAGACGATAGAGATTTTAACAAATTAAAGCCCTTTAACACAAACGACAGCGTAGAATATAAGCGTCAATATTTGGCGGGCTATACCGCAGAACACTATAAAAAATCCCTAAAGCAAGGCTGGTCGGAAGCGCTGAATGTCATAAATGAAAAAATAAGATCAAGCATAATAGCTTCTTTGCATTGCGATGTTGTCCGTCACATCAATATATCAACCCAATATCGCGATAAGACCTTTAAATATGTGTTATTGCCCATTTATATAGCCAACCATTTTTATAAGCAAAAGCAATATTACACATACATAAACGGCAGCACAGGCAAGACTGTAGGCAAGGCGCCCGTATCAGCTCCCAAGGTAGTAAGCTTTATTTTGGGCGTTTTGGGCGGAATAGCTTTGATAGCGTTTTTATTGAACTTTTTGCAGATAATATAAAATGCGCGTAACTTCTACACAAAAGCCGTTTTATTTTTCTTTACAATTCTTAATTTCGTGTTATAATTTAGTAAATTTTAAAAAAAGGAGATACTTATGACCATAACTAAGGATATGACCATATATGAAGTGCTAAAAATAGACAGCGGAGTAGCGCCTATTTTTTACGGCTTCGGAATGCACTGCCTGGGCTGCCCTATTTCCAGCGGCGAAACTTTGGAGCAGGCTTGCGCCGCCCACGGAATAGATGTGGACTTGCTGGTGGAAGAGCTAAACAACTACTTTGAAGATAAAGAACTTGAAGACGAAGAATAAATATGTAAGGCCCGAATAAAATCGGGCCTTTTTTAGTGCTTATCTAAAGAAACGGCAAAAATTAAAACAGCAGCATTTGTTTTGGCAGCAATCGTGTTTGTGTTCTCTTTCGCATTTGCAGCACTTGTTGTCGTGCTTGTCATAATCTTCTTTCTTATTTTGGCACCAGCACTCTAATTTTTCAGGTTTAGGAGGGCAAGGTTTGGGAGGGCAGGGTTTAGGCTTGCAAGGGTCGTATTTTTCATAACCATAGCCGTCTTTTAAATCTGCTCCGCCATAGCCGTCATAACCTTTGCCGTCATATTTATCATAGCCGTCATAGCCTTTGAAATCATATCCGTAATCGCAACTCATATTTTTCTCCTTTTTTAGTAGTATTTATGTAGCAAAAATATGAGTTGGTTTATGTAATCAGGTTTCGTCGGGGTCTTGAGCGGTTTGGAATGTATTCGAGTTGTTCAATAGGTCGGTATATGTATTTATTATTGGCTGCTGGTTAAAATTTGTGTTTTGAGTGTTGACGAGCGGTTGTTGGTTTATGGCGTTAGTGCCTAATACTCTTGCGGGGAATAACAAATCCGCTTCGCAGCAACAGCACGAATTGAGCGTTATGTAAAAATCCTCGGTAGAGGGCGATAAAAACGAAGGGACGCATTCGCATCTGCATAGATAATCCCCGTCAGGCAGGTTAAACACCGCCGTTCCAAAAACATCCGTCCGCCTGTAAATTACCCGTCCGCTGTTGCAAAACGTACAAGACACTATCGCGCCCCTTACGGGGACATTGGTGCTGGAGATAAATACATAGCACCTTACTTGGTTTCGCCTTGAGCTTCTTCTTTGCGGGCAACAATAAGGGCATTTTCTCATATTCCATTATTATGCAGATAAAGCCGTTTGTGTGTTTGATTTTTTGCTCAAAAATATTTATAATTAATAAGACTAAACGCCTAATATAAAAAAATTTCTTGACATAGCTTTATGTATGTGCTAAAGTATATAAAGCACCCTTGGGGTGTTATTTTTAACATTGGGCAAATTAGCAAAAATTTTAATAAAAGAGTAGGACAATCATGCAGGACAAAATAACTTTAGCTTGTACCGAATGCAAGCAACGCAATTACGACACATTTAAAAACAAGAAGAACAACCCTAATCGTATCGAACTGAAAAAATATTGCAGATTTTGCCGTAAGCATACCCTGCATAGAGAAACAAAATAATTAAGGGGATAATAATGGCAGACGAAAAGAAAAAGGGCAGATGGTTTAAAGAATTAGGCAGCGAGCTCAAAAAAGTTATTTGGGCTAAACCCGCCGCTACAATTAAACAAACCGGCGTAGTTTTTGCTGTGGTTGGATTCTTTATTGTAGCTGTCTATCTTATCGACAAAGGCCTGTCGCTGCTTTATAGTTTATTGTTACGCAACTTGGTATAAGATATGAAAGAAGATATCATCCAAATGGAGCCTAAGTGGTATATCGTTTACACATATACCGGCTATGAAAACATAGTTAAAGACAGCTTGGAGAAGTTGATTGAGAAAAACAACCTCCAAGACCGTATATTAGATATCCAAATACCGATGGAAGATGTCATAGAAGAAAAAAACGGCAAGCGCAAAATTGTTTCCAGAAAAAAATTCCCCTGCTATGTAATGCTCAAAATGCGCTATACCAACGACATGTGGCATCTTATAACCGGAACGCGCGGCGTTATCAGCTTTGTAGGCCCTCAAGGCAGACCTATGCCGTTAAGCGACGAAGAAATCCGCCGTATGCGTTTGGAAAAGGTTACTATTAACGTTGACTTTAAAGTAGGCGACAAGATAAAGATTGTTGAAGGCCCTTTGGCGGACTTTATCGGCGATATAGTGGAAATCGACTTAAACAACTCCAAATGCAGAGTTAATGTCAATATGTTTGAGCGTATCACGCCGGTAGAATTGGATATAAGCCAAATCGCCAAACTGGATTAGCAAGATATATATTTTTTAATGGGAGGCTAATGTAATTAGCCGTTAGCACCACGATTAAAAAATATATATAAATATATATTTTTTAAGGAGTTATTATGGCAAAGAAAGTCACAGCTGTTGTAAAGCTTCAGTTGCCGGCCGGAAAAGCCACGCCCGGACCTCCTGTAGGTTCCTCGCTAGGCCCGCACGGCATTAACATTCCCGCGTTTACCAAGGAATTTAACGAAAAAACGGCCAACCAGGCAGGAATGATTATTCCTGTTGTTATTACTATTTATGCCGACCGTTCGTTTACGTTCATTATCAAAACGCCTCCTGTCGCTGTTTTGATAAAGAAATACGCGAAAATCGAAAGCGGCTCCGCCGTTCCTAACCGCGATAAAGTCGCAAAACTGACCAAAGAACAAGTTATCGAAATCGCCAAGCAAAAAATGCCCGACCTTAACGCAGGTTCGCTTGAAGCGGCCGTCAGCATGGTAAAAGGCACCGCAAGAAGCATGGGCGTTACGGTGGAGGAATAAGGAGGGCATTATGAAAAGAGGCAAGAGATATTTACAAAGCGCTAAAATCATAGACAAGTCCAAAGCTTACGATATCCAAGAAGGCTTTGAGACCATGCTCCAAACCGCGACCGCTAAATTTGACGAATCAGTCGAATTGCACGTAAAGCTTGGCGTTGACCCCAAACAAGCGGATCAACAAGTTCGCGGTATCACCAGCCTTCCCAACGGCACAGGCAGAAAGGTCAGAATTTTGGTAATAACCAAGGGCGATAAAGCCGTCGAGGCTGAAAAAGCCGGCGCCGATTACGTAGGCGCGGAAGAAATGATAGCCAAAATCCAAGGCGGATGGCTTGATTTTGACGTGTGTATAGCTACTCCCGATATGATGGGTCAAATGGGCCGCGTAGCTAAGATATTAGGTCCTAAAGGCTTGATGCCTAACCCTAAATCCGGCACGGTTACCCAAGACATTGAAAGAGTAGTTAAGGACACCAAACTAGGCCGCATGGTAGAATACCGCATAGACAAAACGGCTAATATCCACTGCATTATAGGCAAAAAGTCCTTTGGCGCGCAAAAGCTTATCGAAAACTTTAACACCCTTATGGACGCTATCGTAAAAGCTAAGCCCGCCGCAGCTAAAGGAACTTATATTAAGTCCGTTTATGTCGCGTCTACTATGGGACCCGGCGTAAAGCTAAATTATAGAGTATAGTTTAACAATTGAATAAAAAACAGCTTTAGTCTAAAGACAGCAAGTGAAGTTTTCTTAAATCTGTTTTCAGGGCTTGCCGAGGGCGATAAAGCTTAGTTAAAGGATTATTATGACCTCAACTAACAGCTCTTTCGCTTTTGGCAAAGAGCTGTTTTTGATTAATAAAAAGGAGGTAAATAATGGCAAAAGCTCTAGACGCAAAAAAAGCCCAAGTAGCCGAGATAAAAGAGCTAATAAGCAACGCCAAATCGGTTGTGCTGGTTGACTATAAAGGCCTCTCGGTCGCTCAAGACACCGAAATGCGCAAGCAGTTTAGGGAAGCAGGCGTTACTTATAAAGTTCTTAAAAACACTCTTACCTTAAGAGCGTTTCAAGAATTGGGCGTAAGCGGGCTTGAAAAGGTGTTCGAAGGACCTACAGCGGTAGCTTTTTCCGAAGACGAAGTAACCGCCGCTAAAATCGTCCGCCAAAACATCGAAAAATTTAAGAAGATGGAAATCAAGGGCGGATATTTAGACGGCAAGGTATTGACCGCCGAAGAAGTCAAAGCGTTGTCCTTCATCCCTTCCAGAGAAGAACTTATCGCGAAATTGCTTGGCGTGTTGACCGCGCCTTTGAAGAAACTGGCTATTGTGCTTGACCAGGCTGCAAAGCAAAAAGCATAAAACTAAAAATTTAAATAAGGAGTAAATAATCATGGCAGATTTGAATAAAATTGTCGAATTAGTAAAAGAGTTAACAGTCGTAGAACTAAACGAACTCGTTAAAATGTTAGAAAACGAATTTGGCGTTTCCGCAGCAGCGTTCGCAGCAGCTCCCGTAGCCGGCGCAGCCGCAGCAGCTCCCGCTGAAGAAGAAAAGACCGAATTCAACGTTGAATTGAAAGATGTCGGCGCTAACAAGATCGCCGTTATCAAAGTTGTTCGCGAAGTTACCGGACTCGGCCTTGCCGAAGCTAAAGCTTTGGTTGATAAAGCTCCCAGCGTTGTAAAAGAAGGCGTAGCTAAAGAAGCGGCCGAAGAAATGATTAAGAAGTTCAAAGAAGCTGGCGCTACAGCCGAAATGAAGTAATCAATCTAGAATAAATAAAAAACCGACGGAATACCGTCGGTTTTTTTTATTATACCTCAACCTCAATAGCAAAATTAAATACGAATTCAATATCGTGTAAAAAATCTTTTATCGTTCTGCCGCTGCTCATATAAGCGTTATATTTTTTTGTATAAAACTTATAAAAATACGGCACAATGTTGAACAAGTCGGCTTCTTCCTTAGCGGCAGTATAATACGCGTCCAAAACCCTTTCTTTTATATATTTTTCTACCTCCTGCACTAGCATTTTTGAGAGTGTTCCATTATCGTTTTTGCCGACTATTAAAGGGATTTGGTCTCTCATTACCTCGGCTAGCGCCAGTTTGGCGCTTATGTTAAATATAATTTGAGGCTTATTGTCAAATTTGCATTTTATTTTGTTCTTTTTGCTCACCACTTGCATGGTTAACTTCGCATCCGCAAAATAATATCCTCCTAGGCTTTCTATCATAAAATGGTGGAATTGAGCTTTTTTGTCAATCCAATTGTAGCCCTCGGTCTGCTCTTTGTTTAATTCCACGACTTGTTTGCCTTTAACAAAAACGGCCGTTTTGCCGTCCATTTTTATTTGGGGCGCTTGACCTTTTAACGACTCTTTATCGGCAGGATATGTTCCGCTTGACTCTTTCTTTTTTGAGCCGCCGCCTTCACCGCCGCTTGATTGAACAATCTTGGCGGATTGTGAGCTTTCTTCCTCGCCGCCGCCTTCACCGCCGCCTCCGCTTCCGCTAGAGCCGCCGGAGCCTTTTTGGGAGTCTTCCTGCTCTGTCTCCTCCAATCCTATGACTATAGTATGGGCTGTATTGGTAAGGCCGTAAATGCCTTTCGCAAAATGCCTCAAATCTGTCGGGGCTCTGTCAAAGCCTTTTTCGCTTATGCTCAAAAAATCCGACCAATCGACGTTTGAATTTTGTTCAAGTTTGTTAAGCCCTTTTAAAGTCTCCAGCGCGCTTTTTTCGCCTATCGCGACTACCGCGCTCCAGCTTATTACATTTTTGCGCAAAAAATAGTCAAGGACTTCCATAACATTGTCTTTTGCCAGGTCCGCGCCTAAAATCAAAAGCGAGCACGTATTTTCTATGCCCATTCGTCCCGTTTTTATAATTAACGCTTCAACAATAGAGCCTATGGTCGGGCCTCGTTCGGATATTATTTCCTTAGGCGAAAAAGATTGCTTGGTAGGGGTAAATATTTGAGCGCTTACCTCGTATCCGTCTTCAATTTTATCTACGCCAATAGAAGTAATAAGCGCTCTTAGGCGAACCAGGCCTTCGTTATTGGCCTGTATCGGAAAAAACAAAGAGATTAATATAATCGCAAATATTAGCATTCGCTGTTTTAGTATCTTAAACGACAATTTAATGTTTTTCATGTTTGTTGTTCCTCGGCAGTAGTCATATTTAAGTTATTATTTTGCTGCTGCTTCTTTTCTTTTTTGGTAGCAATATACGCCATAATAGGTATTGACAACGGCAAAATAAAGTGCAAAGGAATAAACACGAAATATTTAAAATCGCTAGTTATTATATTTTCAAATAGCCATGTGTTAGCATTGGTAATGCCATATAACAAGCCCAGAGCAATTATGACAATAATTGATATGATGTATTTATGTACTACAGAGTCGCTTAAGCCCAATGTGTATTGCACATAGCTGTATAAAACCCAAGTGTTGACCAATATATGCAAAAGAATGGCTATCATCCACATCGCCGAAAACACAAAGTCAGATCTTGCTATGAACTCCGTGCCCAGCAAAAATAAAGCGATGTCGCTTAAAGCGTGGCCTTGTTTTTGGAAGACCGCGATGTCTTCATAAAAGCTAAAATACGCCATAGCGAACATAATGGATAAAAATGACGCTGCAAAAACGGGAATAGCCATATTTATGCCTAGATTTTTTTCTACCTTAATTCTACCGATTATACACATTATGGAAAAATAGTCTCCCGCAAAAAACATATGCTCCGTAAATCCCTTAAACGGCAAGCTAAAGCCTGCCTCCAGCATGGGAAAAATATTGGTAATGTCGGACGATATGGCTACCAGCACCATCGTAGCTATAATGGCCAACGCAACTCCTGTGCCCAGCAGCTCTAATACCCGCATTACGCTTCTTAACCCCCTATAAGCGCAAAAAACGCACACTACTATAATGGGCAGAGATAATGGACGCCAAGAAACAGGGTATAATACGTCGGTCGCGTAAAGGTTATAGTTGGTAATCATTGTTGTTACTCTTATAAGCAGGTATAAAGATAAAAAACCGGAGATAATTTTAGCGGCTACCTTACCTATGGATTTTTCCATCATTTCAAATAAGGTAAGTTCCGGATTGATTTTAATGGCTATGTAAAATAAGATTATATGCAAAATATCCAAAGCCACGAATAAAGCCACCGAAATCCACACGTCCTTAAACGCGATTTTAACTATTCTGCTCGGTATAAATATAACCTTGTGGACAATGGACGAAAAGAATAACACATATATTAATTGGTGCATGGACACATCTTTAGTTGCCTTTCTCATTAATCTTTTGTCTCCTTTTGTTAACGTTGGGGATGGAATAAGGACGCATTGTGTTGCCCGTAATATCGGTCTTGATTAGGGCGTCGCCCAAATCGTTAAATACTTTGGGCGCATACGGCGCAAGATAAGGCGTTCCGTAACTGTCCAAAGAAGCCATATAAGCAAGCAGCACAAACTCAAGCAAGATGATTCCCAAAAATCCTGCCAAGCCGCCCGCTATTGTAAACAGCAGTCTAAAAAGATGGAATATGCCTACCTGGTTGGGTATCATATACAAAGCGATGGCGCTTATGGAAACGAACATAACGGTAGGCGAGCTTAACAGTCCCGCTTTTACCGCCGTATCTCCCAGCACAAGCGCGCCCACAATGCTCATCGCCATACCCACATACCTTGGCATTCTTAAGCTTGCCTCGTGTATAATCTCAAACAACAGTATGACAAACAACATTTCATACATTGGCGAAAAAGGCACGCCTTGGCTTGAGTTTAATATAGTAACCAGATAGTCTATGGGCATTGCCATATAGTGATAAATTCTAAGCGCGACATAAATTCCGGGCAGTTGAACGCCCAAAAGTATTCCCAATAGCCTTAAAAATCTCAAAAACGTAGCGCGCGTGGCGCTTGTGTAATAGTCGCCGCTTTCTTGAATGTCCTCAAAAAATAAAAAGGGAATAGTCAAAACGATAGGCGACCCGTTGACAATTATAGCTACTCTGCCTTCCAAAATTTTGGCCATAATTATATCGGGTTTTTCAGCTACGCCTATCGTTCTGAATAACGAATTAGGTTTTTCGCTAAGAAATTGCGCTATGTAATAAGAGTCAACTATACCGTCTATGTCTATTTGCTTTAGCCTTTGGCTTACCTTTTGGACTATCTTTTCATCCGCTATGCCTTTTATATAACACAGCGCTACTTCGGTATTGGAATACCTTCCGATAGAATGCTTTTCATAGACAAAAGCGGGCGAATGAAGCCGCCGTCTTAACAGAGTAATATTTGTTTTTATATCCTCGGTAAAACCTTCGCGCGGACCAAGCAGCAAAGCAGAAGTAGGCGGCTCGGTAATGGCGCGGGTGTTCCATTGCGCGCATCCTATCGTCAGCGCGTCCTCAAACCCGTCAATTAACAAGACTCCGTTGCCGTCCAAAATACCCCTTATAGCCTCGTCGGTGTTGTTAATTTTATCTACGCCGAAAGTGTTTATAACGTTTAGTTTCAGATACTCGGGAACATCCTTTGAGACGCGGTCGGTTTCCATTAATCTTTCTAGGACATCGCGCACGCAGTCAGGTTCGACAGCCCCTTCTAAGAATATAAAACAGCACCTGATACCCGATTTTAAGCAGATATCGCGGTGCTTTATATCCGCGTTGTTGTTAAATAATTCAAGCAGTTGTTCTTTGTTGGTTTTTAGGTCCTTAATAAAATCCATAGATAGTCCCAAAGAATAAATATTCAAAATTATAATTTGCAAATAATTTCCAATTATTCTAAATATAGACTTAAAATATAAAAAATCCCAATGAGGCTGATTATTTTATAGACATATCGGTAAAGTATCTAATTGACTTTTTCGGTTTAGCTGATATAATAATTTTGTTATTTTTTTATGTTCCCGTAGCTCAGCTGGATAGAGCACCGCCCTCCTAAGGCGGGTGTCGGACGTTCAAATCGTCTCGGGAACGCCAACAAAAAAACCTGTCTTGTCTGACAGGTTTTTTTATTTTAATAAGAAACAAGCCGCTAAAGGCTAGCGGCTTGTGAAGGGATAAAGCATTTATATAATTGAGATAACATCTTTTCTAGGACGTATGAGCCACTTGCCTTTTGTAAAATCGGGGATTGCAACAGGAACGCCGCCTAGCGCTATTGACTGCTCCGACAGACAAACGACGCTCATCCACGAAGCAGCGTCATAGACGTCCAACGGCATTTCATCTCCGTTTTCTAATGCGTCAAAAAAGGTTTGGAGCATAAATAAATCCATTCCGCCGTGGCCTACCTTTCGTTGTTCTTCGGTAATGTTTTTCCAATAATCAGGCAGATATTTTTCCTCGTATTTGGCCGCTGAGTTTAACAAAGCCGTCGTGTTCTCAATTCCCGTCCACTTTTCTTCTCTTTCTTCTCCGTCCAATACAGCATAATTTGCGGATTGGTTATACATGCCTTTAGTGCCTTTTATTATTAAAGCCCTATCATAAACCCCGGGAAGCGTAGTGTCTAGCGTTAATAAAATAGTTTGACCGCCCGCGCAGGTAATAATGGTATTGACTATATCGCCCTGTTTAAATTTAGCGTCAACCAATTCAGGATAATCGGCCGAGTTATCTTTGACATAGCTTTCCATACCAGCAGC
>DATCJN010000023.1:0-13806 GCA_036562755.1 Clostridia bacterium
GGAGATTCCAAAATAGCGGTCTAAAGCGCTTTTAAACTTGGACATAAGTTTTAAAAACTCCTTGAATTAGATTTGGTTTCAAATCCTATTGAAACCATCGATAATAATTTATCATATTGTGACAAAATCTACAACTTTTTGAATACACTTTGTTAATCGTTAATCAAATTTTTTTATAGTTTTTATTTGTTTGGGTTTTCAATTATGGCTCTGACTATCTCGCCTAATATGGGTATGTCGTATAGAGGTATAAATCTAATTATATACAGCAAAATTACGGCAAGTCCCGAAAAACCTACCGCCATTCCCAGTCCTCTCATTACTCCAAACATAAAAGAGGACAAAAGATTGCTTCTAATTCTTTTGAACTTAGAATACTTATATTTTGAAGGCTTTTGGTTATAAGAAAAAACGCGCGCCATATAAGTATTATTTGATTTTGTATAAAAAATATAAATAAACAAAAATTATAGAACTTATATAAAAATAAAACTTTAAAAGATATTGACAAGTTTCGACGAAAAGACTATTATTTTTTTAGAACAAATAGATGTAGGGGGTTGGTTGTATGAATTATAAACCTGGTCAAATTATTCCTTTTTCGGGCGTTGTAGTAGTAGTGGACAAATACGGCGATAAGACGGATATACAACTTACCGTAAAAAAAGGCGAGACCTTCCCGCCCACTCCTAAGCCCGACCAAACATATATGTATCTAAAATACACGGATTAAAGTAATGAAATCTAAAAATACTTATTATCTAATATTTTATATCTTGACCAATTATCAATAAAATTAAATCGATAATTGGTTGGGGAGATTCTTTTTAATAAAAAAAACGCCAATTAAATGGCGTTTTTTAATTTATTCATCCTCTTTAGGAGCTGTGATTTCCACGCCTTCGGGCGTAAGTAAAAATATATTGTCCTGAATTCTATGCATGCTGCCGTTTAGCGCGTAAATCGCGCCGCTTAACATATCCAAAATTCTTTGGGCGATTTCTACCGGGGGTTTGTCCAAATTGACTATTGCGGGCTCGCGCCTTCTTAGGTAGTCAATCAGGCTTTCGACTTCCTCGGGCGTGGTCGGACTATGGATCACCACGCTGCTCATACTGCGCTTTTGAACGGGTATTCGGGAATAAGCGGCGCGGCGAGGCTTGTTGATAACGTCTTCTATATAGTCAAGATTTTCCTCATCGACTGAGCCCTTAAACAAAAAGTCGTTATATCTGCCCATTTTATCGTTCTCCACTATACTCTTTCTCCTAATAAAACTCTTCCCAATCGTATCATATTAGCGCCGTATCTTATCGCCTTTAAATAATCGTCGCTCATTCCTACGGACAAATATTTTATATCGTTGGATTGTGTCTTCAATATATCATAAAGAGAGCGTATTTGTAAATACATCTCGTCCGGCGCGCCTATGGGCATAACGCTCATAAGCCCGCGAACTATTATATTGGGGTAGTTAGACACTTCCTTATAAAAATCCAAAACCTTATCCAGCTCTACCCCGCCTTTAGACTGTTCGCCGAAGTTAACTTCGATCAAAACTTCGGCCGTTTTGCCTATCTGGCGCGCCCTTTTATCCAACTCTTGCGCCAGACTTATTCTGTCCAAAGAATGTATAAGGCTTACTTTATCTATTATGTATTTTACTTTATTGGTCTGAAGCTGACCGATAAAGTGCATTTCAAAGTTTTTGTTTAGTTCGGGGTATTTTTGCAAAAACTCTTGAACCCTGTTTTCGCCGATTATTTTTATCCCGCAATCGTAAAGAGAGTTAATTGTTTGGGGACTCTTGGTTTTGGTAGCGGCGACAATCTTAATGTCTTCTTTTATGCCGTATTCGGCTTTTATCTTTTCGATTTCTTGGTTAACTAGCCTTACTCTTTCAATTATTTCTTCATTCATCTTTATCTATACTTACAGGCGATGTGTAAATAGTATCGCTGTCCACATAAAATCTCTTTCCTGTCGCCATATAATACGAAGTCATGTTAATGCAGTTGCACCAAAGTATTGTTAGCGGCACTGTTAAAAACAATCCAGCGCCTAAAGTAAAGAATGTTATGAAGATATTTAAAGCTATGGCGATTATGACCAATACTATAAAAGAAGAGAGTATGGACAAAAAGTTCTTTCTTTTGAACACAAGTTTTAAACCTTGAACAAGCCCTTTAAACACTCCGTTGTTGTCCACAATAATGCTGGCGCCCCAATGCGACATTGCGGTCAGCCTGAATGCGACTAGCAATATCAACACTCCCATTATTAACACAGGCGCAAAAAGCGCCAATCCGGGAACTTTAAATAGATAGGTCATCAAATATAAAGAGAAAACTATAAAAATATCATAAGGCAAGGTAAACAACATCTTGAAAAATTGAAATTTAATCGACTTGCCAAGATTACTCAAATAGGCGCCCGAAAAGCTGTATTGCGCGTTGGCGGACATATGGCCTTCTAAAACGCTTACTATGGATAACTCACAAAAGCCGTATAACAGCCTTGCCAAAACGCCTATAATGCCCAATAAAAATATCCTTAAGCTCCAGCCTACTCTAGGCACGGCCAAAAATTCGTCTATTATGCGAATGTATAAACCCTTAAACTGCACGCTAACTTCCTCGAAAGAATTGCTTTGGAACAGGGTTATTATTATTTTATTAAATTCCTGCCCCAATCCCATAGCCTTGTATGTCTCGAAAAATGGAATCAAGACCGCCGCGCCTATGCTTGCTATAATAATAGTAATAAACAAATAATAAATAAGAACATGCCAAGTCAGAGAGAATTTTGTCACTAATATCTTAAAAGCGTTTTTGAATCTCATCTTAGACTCCTGTGCCCAGCTTTCTTCTATAGTCCATTCTCTCGGTACCGGTCAGCTCGTAATAAGCGGTCATCGAAAGCGAGCAAAAGTATAATATTAAATATAAATAGCTCAATATATTAAAAGGAATAATCAACACCTTTACCAATCTGCTTATGAGTCCTAAAACAAACACTACCAAATACGGCCATAAGCACGCGAAGAATATCTTAAAAGTATCTTTGTGTCTTAATAGAGTAGCGTAGCTTATGGAGGATACATAAGGATATCCCGTTATCATATAAACGGGCGGAACCAGCAAGCAAATGGAATATATATCTATTATAAGCAATTGAAGGGCTATTATAATAACGATGGTTATAGACCAACTTAACGCGGTGGGAGGATAACCAAATTTTGAGAACAAATAATGTCCCAAAACCACTATTCCGCTTGAAATTAAAGAAAATAATATTTGAATAATCAGCGCGGCAATAAAGATAGGCAACACGGCGAGCAAGCTCTCGTTTATTCTTTTTAACGGACTTTTATATCCAAACCTGCCCGAGCGCAAATGCCTTTCCATAAGGCCTATTATCAAGGAAAAGAAAATTATCGCGACCGCAAATTCGGTTATCAATATCCAACCGTTGTCAAAATAGCCGAACATGTCGGATAAGGTTTTTATAAAGCCGTAGGGCATCGCGTCTATAGGAACGTTGGTATTATCGTAAAAGAACAAGATATTGGATAAAGGCGCGCCGAACAGCCCGAAAAACACGGCGGGAACAAGCGCTACCAAACAAAAATACGGGAAAGTTTTTAACATATATCGCGAAGCGATATTTACGTATTTGAACATATTTTAATTATAACTAAATATTTTTGTTTATGCAAGATAATATTCTTTTTCGAACCTTGTAAAACAATTTTAAAAGTGTATCAAATCCGCATTTTAATCTTTAGATTTATATTGCTCTAGGATGACATTGGCTTCTTTAAATAATTGAACGGCGAATTCGTCGGGGTAGCCTTGCTCGTAAACCACCCTTTTTATTCCGCTGTTAATAATCAATTTGGCGCAAATAACGCAAGGCTGGTGGGTGCAATACAAAGTGGCTTCGTTAATCGATATTCCAAGGCGCGCGGCTTGCACTATGGCGTTTTGCTCGGCATGCACAGCGTAACATATCTCCTGCATCGTTCCGCTGGGAATGCCTCGCTGCTCTCTTAGGCAGTATCCCCTGTTAGAGCAAGACTCGATCCCGCTGCCCGCGCCGTTATAGCCCGTGGCGATTATGCGCTTGTCCTTGACTATGACCGCGCCTATTTGGCGGTTAGGCCTGATGCACGACGACCATGTGCTGACCAAGCGCGCCACCTGCATAAATCTTTCGTCCCATTTTAATTGATTATTTTTTTCGGTTTCCATTATAATAGATTATATCAGAAATCGCATATTAACGCATCTGAGTTTGCCTTTTTTTGACCAATTTGTGTAAATTAAATGCTAGCGTTTTTGATTTCGTTATTGTATAATATCATATGGTTTTTGGTAGAATATACCAAAGGTTATTCTATTCCCCAAATAGCAAAAAAAATATCTAATATAAAGGAGGAGGTATAATCTTATGAAGATTAAACCTTTGTTCGACAAAGTCGTAATTGAAGCTGTCGAGGCGGAAGAAAAGACAAAGAGTGGCATCGTTTTGCCTAACACAGCTCAAGAAAAGCCTCAGCTTGCTAAGGTTATCGCCGTAGGTCCCGGGGGGCTTGTCGACGGCAAAGAAGTTACAATGCAAGTAAAAGTCGGCGACAAAGTTTTATATAGCAAATACGCCGGAAGCGAGTTCAAGATTGACGGCAAAGAAGTTACAATTTTGCGTCAAAGCGATATCCTTGCTATCATTGAATAATCAGAAAAACTAAAAAAAGGAGATGTAAGTTATGGCAAAACAAATTAAATCCGGTGTTGAAGCGCGTCAAGCGCTCGAAGCGGGCGTAAACGCTCTAGTAGATACAGTCAAAATAACTCTTGGCCCTAAGGGTCGCAACGTAGTTCTAGATAAAAAATTCGGAGCTCCTTTAATCACTAACGACGGCGTTACCATCGCAAAAGAAATCGAATTGGCAGATCCTTTTGAGAATATGGGCGCTCAATTGGTTAAAGAAGTAGCCACCAAGACAAACGACGTAGCCGGCGACGGAACGACTACTGCGGCTGTTTTGGCTCAAGTTATCATCAAAGAAGGCCTCAAGAACATCGCAGCAGGCGCCAACCCCATTATTTTAAGAAAGGGTATCTTCGCCGCTACCGATACCGTAGTAGCCGAATTGAAGAAAATCAGCAAGCCTATCGATTCTAAAGTCGCTATCAGCCAAGTTGCTTCTATTTCTGCGGGCGATGAAGAAGTAGGCAAGATTATTTCCGAAGCTATGGAAAAGGTCGGCAACGACGGCGTTATTACCGTAGAAGAAAGCAAGACTATGAAGACCGAGCTCAACATAGTCGAAGGTATGCAATTTGACAGAGGTTACGCTTCTCCTTATATGGTAACCAATTCCGAAAAGATGGAAGCCGTTTTGGACGATCCGCTAATCCTAATCACCGACAAGAAGATAAGCAGCATTCAAGAGCTGTTGCCTATACTCGAACAAGTAGTTCAAGCAGGCAAGAAGCTATTGATCATTGCGGAAGATATTGAAGGCGAAGCTTTGGCCACCTTGATTTTGAACAAGCTGCGCGGTTCGTTGATTACCGTAGCTGTTAAGGCTCCCGGATTCGGCGACAGACGCGAAGCTATGCTCCAAGATATCGCTATCCTAACCGGCGGTCAAGTTATCACCGAAAAATTAGGTCTTGACCTAAAAGAAGCTAAACTCAATATGCTCGGTAGAGCTAGACAAGTCAAGGTTGACAAAGACAACACCACTATCGTAGAAGGCGCAGGCAAGAAAGAAGATATCGAAGCTAGAGTAAAAGCTATCAAGGCTCAAATCGAAGAAACCACCAGCGATTACGACAGAGAAAAACTACAAGAACGCTTGGCTAAACTCGCCGGCGGCGTAGCGGTTATCAATGTAGGCGCTGCAACCGAAGTAGAAATGAAAGAAAAGAAACTTCGCATCGAGGACGCTTTGGCTGCAACCCGCGCGGCTGTCGAAGAAGGTATCGTTCCCGGCGGCGGCGTAGCATTGCTAAACGCTATACCCGCTTTGAACAACCTCATTGCTAAACTTGACGGCGACGAAAAGACGGGCGCTACCATCGTGCTAAAGGCTATCCAAGCTCCTATTAAGCAAATCGCAGAGAACGCCGGCGTTGACGGCGGCATAATCATCAGCAAAGTTTTAGAGGCAAAAGACTCCAACTATGGTTATGACGCTCTAAAAGGCGAATTCGGCGATATGGTAGCTAAGGGCATAATCGACCCTACCAAAGTTACCCGTTCCGCATTGCAAAACGCCGCAAGCGTAGCTTCCTCGTTCTTAACGACCGAAGCTGTGGTAGCCGATATTCCTGAAAAGAATAATAATCCTCCCGCGCCCGCAGGAATGGATTATTAATAAATAATTGAATTAAAATCAAAAGGGACAGAGTTCATCTGTCCCTTTTTTATTTTTAAAAAAACACCCACCACAAAGAGCCTGTTTTTTCTATATAAGGTATGGATTCAAAAATTAAATATTCTTCCGCGCAATTAACATAAAACCAAACTGTGCTATGTTGAGGAAACGCCATCTGCTCAAATATAAGAGCGTTAGTCCTTGGCAATATTTCTACCTCTTGTATTTCAATTGGGGAGAAAAACGCCAAATTCGTAATTTTGGTAATAAGTTTGTTCTCATATTTTTCCGGAATAATTATCTTGTTGCCGAAAAAGATTGGATTTAAGCCCGTAATATGTATCTCGCCTTCTACCTCTTCAAACTTAAAAGTATTTCTAAACGCGTTGTCGCTTTCGATACTGCTTTCGTCGGACTGGTCGCCATTTCCTTGTTCGTCATCGTTGCCATCGCCTGACTCTCGCTCTTCAGTCCCGTCGTCATCGCCGTCGTCGCTGTTTTCCGTCTGCTCATTATCGCCTATCTGCTCGTTGTCATTTTCGCCCTCGCCGCCGGACTGGTCTTGGTCATCGTTTTCGCTGCTGTCTTCATCTATTGGCTTGCTGTCGTCTTGTCCGCTGTCTCCGCTGCCTGTTTCCCCGATACCGCCGTTATCGATATTGCCCGGCTGTTTATCGTTGCCGTCATCAATATTGCCATCTTTTCTGTCTTCCTCGCCCGTTTCACTATCTTCTGTTTTTTCGTCGTCCGAATTGCTAGTATCGTCCGCATAGTCATTGTTTGTATGTTCTTCGTTGCCTGTCCTTTGGTTGCCGTTATTTATAAGCGCCCATTTTGGATATAAAGTAACAGTCTTATTTATTTTTTTTAAGTCCGCAAGATAAAACGGATTTTGGAACTGCCGGTCAAGAAACCAACCTTCGAAAATATAACCATCCTTTTGAGGCTGAGGCAATTCTATTATTTGCTCTTTAGAAATAACGATAGTTTCATTTTGGGATAAGTAGAAACAAATTTTGACGGTATTACCTGAACAAGCCGACAGAAAAATCAAAATAAAAAGCGAAATTAAAAATAAGCGTTTGCAATTCATATCCCCCTCCAAAAAACGCCTTTTTTCGCTTTAAAAATACAATTTTAGACAAAATATTACAAGATATCGACAACTTTACTTTTTACAAGAAACATTTATTTTTTGGAGAGGGAAACATATTAGCGTCTTTGGCTTTTATAAAAATCATAGACTTGATAAAAGATAAAGAAAGCGAAATACATACCCAAGACGACGTAAGAATAAGTGATAAATTGCTCGTAGAAAATTGCGGAAATTACAAAAGAAACCAAAACAACCGCGGTAACAGACGTAGCTACTAAAAACAGCTTTTTTCTAAAATACTTTCTTGGCATATTTTTTACCCCTTGTTTTTACTCTTACACCAAGACACCTAAGCTACACTTTGCGGTTATAAAAAATTTGTTCTTGTATATATAGTATAAAAAAATTGTCAAACCATGTCAATATGCAAAAACGCGGCCTTCTAAAGCCGCGTTTTGCGTCAATCGTGGCAATGGTTATTTCAAAGCGTTTACCGCGTCGGTTAGGAATTTTTCCATTTCATCGTATTTGTTTTCTTCCATAAACTCGACTATTTTTGAGCCTATGATTATGCCGTTGAAGTATTGTTTAAGTTCTTTAATATGTTCAATTTTGGATATTCCAAATCCAACGGCTTTGGGTAATTTAATGGCGTCGTAAATTTTATGTATGTTGTGGTCAATTTTATCTCTCACGCCCGTAACTCCGAAAGAGCTTATGCAATACACAAAGCCCGAAGCGTCCTTGGTAATCATTTCCAGTCTGTCTTTGGAAGACGGGGAAACAAGCGGTATAAAGTCTATGCCGTGGCTTTTAGCAAAAGGCGCAAATTCCGCGCTCTCTTCGTAAGGCACATCGGGAATAATTATTCCGTCGCCGCCCGCAGCCTTTAGCCGCGCAAAAAATTTATCTATTCCGTAGCAAAATACCGTGTTGGCATAACACATTATAACCAAAGGAATCTGGCTGACTTTGCGTATTCTTTCGATAAGTTTAAAATAATCTTCCGTCTGGTAATTGTTCTGCAGCGCTCTGACGCCCGCGCGCACTATGGAACTGCCGTCAGCCGAAGGGTCGGAAAACGGAATACCAAGTTCCAAAACCCCCACGCCCAGCTTTTCCAGCTTCAAAACCAATTCATAGGTCTTGTCTAAATCGGGATCCCCCGCCATTATATACGTTATCAAAACTTTGCCTTTTTTAAATGCTTCGTCAATCCTACTCATAAAGCGTCTCTCCTTTATATCTTGCTATATGCGCCACGTCTTTGTCGCCTCTGCCCGAAAGATTGCATACAATAATCTGATCTTTAGACATCTTAGGCGCCTGCTCTAAAACATAAGCCACAGCGTGCGAGCTTTCTATAGCTGGTATAATGCCCTCTATTCTGGAAAGTTTTTCAAAAGCCGCTACCGCCTGGTCGTCGGTTATGGGGTAGTATTCTGCTCTCTTGATGTCTTTTAGATAACAGTGTTCAGGGCCTACGCCGGGATAGTCAAGACCTGCCGAAATCGAGTAAACGGGCGCGATATTGCCGTCTTTGCTTTGCACGAAATACGCTTTCATACCGTGGAATATTCCGGGAGTGCCCACCGTTAAGGTAGCCGCGTGCTCGCCAGTTTCAATTCCTTTGCCCGCGCCTTCAAGCCCTACCAAACGGACAGACTTGTCTTCTATAAACTCATAAAACGCGCCAATGGCGTTGCTGCCGCCGCCTACGCACGCGCAAACCATATCGGGCAGTCTGCCCTCGGCCTGCAAAATTTGTTGTTTGATTTCCTTGCCTATGACTTTTTGGAAATCGCGCACCATTTTGGGATAGGGATAAGGCCCTACCGCCGAACCTATGACATAAAATGTATTTTGAATATTGGCAACCCAGTCCTTAAACGCTTCGTTGACTGCGTCCTTAAGCGTCTGCGTGCCGCTGGTAACAGGCACGACTTCGGCGCCGAGCAGTTTCATACGATAAACGTTGAGCGCCTGTCTTATGGTGTCTTCTTTGCCCATAAATATGGTGCACTCAAGACCCATCAAGGCCGCAACCGTAGCGGTCGCCACGCCGTGTTGACCCGCTCCCGTTTCGGCTATGACTCTGGTCTTGCCCATTCGTTTGGCCATTAAAACCTGGCCTAATACATTGTTGATTTTGTGAGAACCGGTATGGTTTAAATCCTCTCTTTTGAAATAGATTTTTGCTCCCCCAAGTTCTTTGGTCAGTCTTTCGGCGTAATACAAAAGCGAAGGCCTGCCCGCGTATTTGACCAACAAGTCGTTATACTCTTTCATAAACTCGGGGTCGTTGATGAGTTTTTCGTATTCTTGGGCAAGTTCTTCCAGCGCTGACATGACGGTTTCGCCGACATACCGTCCGCCATAAACTCCAAACCTTGTCTTATCCATTTCTTACCGCCTTTATTAATGATTTTATTTTGTTTTTATCTTTTTTGCCGTCAGTCTCGCTGCCGCTGCAGACATCGATACAAAACGGCTTTAAATCTTTTGCTTGATCTATATTGTCAATGTTTATTCCGCCCGCCAAAAATGTTTTATCAAGTTTAAAATTAATCAATCTCCAGTCAAAGCTTTTTCCGCTGCCGCCTCGGGCGCTGTCTAGCAAGATATAGTCGCTGTCCAAAAATTCAGGTATAGAATCCGTTATCTTATACGCTTTTATGACGGGCAAACCCAGTTTTTTGACTTCGTCAATATAATCCTGCCCTTCTTCGCCGTGCAGTTGGATTAAGTCCATTATCCCCGCCTCAAAAACCCGTTTTATTTCATCCGGCTCGGCGTTTTGAAACAGTCCTACCGACTTTATTTTAGGGCTTATCGCCGCCTTCAGCCTTATAGCTTGTTCCAAATCAATCGCACGCTTTGACGAAGGTATAAAGTTAAAGCCTATAAAATCGGGCAAGTATTGATTGACTATTTCTATGTCTGCTTGTGTTTTGATTCCGCAAATCTTTATCTTGCACATATCAAACCCTTAACAACCGTATGGTTTCGCCAACCGACGCGCTTTGGGAAAACGCCGTGCCTATCAGCGCCGCGTCCGCGCCCAAGGATTTTATATAAAGCGCGTCTTGCGGGGTTTTTATACCGCTCTCGGCCACCTTAATCGCGCCGTCAGGCAGATATTTAATTAGTTTTTCGGTGTTTGTTATGTCCACCTCAAAAGTTTTCAAGTTGCGGTTGTTTATGCCTATTATCTTAGAGTCTATTTCCAATGCGCTTTCTAACTCTTCTTGGTCGTGGACTTCGACCAGTATATCTAGACCTAACTGCGCCGACAAATCGTAAAATCTTTTTAACTGCCCTTTATCAAGTATAGCGCAAATTAGCAAAATACAATCAGCGCCTAAAACGGCAGTTTTGATTATGTCGTATTCGTCGATTATAAAGTCCTTTCTTAAAACGGGCTTATCGCTAATTTTCCTAAACGCTTCCAAATCGTTCTCATGTCCCAAAAAGAACTTCCTTTCGGTCAACACGCTTGCCGCTTGCGCGTCCCCAATTTGATTGGCAAAATCGTCTATTTTTAAGTTAAGGTTTATCGCGCCCGCCGAAGCCGAAGCCCTTTTAAACTCGGCAATTATATTTAGCTTGCCTTGCTTTTGGGATATGTTCTTTGCAAAAGCGCCGCCTTGTCTTATTTTTAGCCTTTTTTCCAACTCCTTAAGGGGCAGCGCGGCTTTTTCTTCTTTTAACTGCCGCCTTTTGTTTTCCAAAACTTCTTGGAGCGCGTTATTTATTGGTTTCACTGATAACTTCCTCTAGTTTTTTTAGGGCTTTGCCGCTGTCTATGCACTCTTGGGCAAGTTTGACGCATTCTTTCATCGGTTTTGATAAAACCAGCTTTATCGCCAACGCGCTGTTCATTATGACAGTGTCGCGCATAGGGCCTTTTTCGCCCTTTAAAATCCTTAAGGCTATTTGCTTATTGGTCTCGGCATCCCCGCCGATGATGTCCTCTAATTTGCAAGAATCAAATCCAAAATCTTTGGGCGTTACGGCATAATGGACAATCGCGCCTTCAATCAGCTCGCTAATATATGTGGAGCCGGCCGGGTTGACCTCGTCCAAGCCGTTTTCACCGTGAACGACTACCGCCGCCTTTAAGCCGAGTTTGGCCAGAACTTCTATCAAAGGCTTTTGCAGAGCGCGGTCAAAAACGCCCAAAAGCGTATATTGCGCGCGCGCGGGGCTGCAAAGCGGGCCTAAGATATTGAAAATAGAGCGGAAACCTAATTCTTTGCGAACCTTGGAAGCGTATTTCATAGACGTGTGATATACCGGCGCGAACAAAAACGCAAAACCAGTCTTATTATAGACTTCTTGCATTTTTTCGGGCGGAATATCTATCTTGACGCCCAGCGCCTCAAAGACGTCCGCGCTGCCGCACTTTGACGAAACGGATTTATTGCCGTGTTTGGCTACTTTTATTCCGCAGCCTGCGGCAACCAAAGCGCTTATGGACGAAACATTAAAAGTATTATGTCCGTCTCCGCCCGTGCCGACTATATCCAGCGCGTTGGGGGCGTCAAACTTTTGAGCTTTTTCGCGCATAGCGACCGCCGAGCCTAAGATTTCCTCCACGGTTTCGCCCTTTAGTTTAAGCGCTGTCAGATACGAGGCCAAAACGGCGTCGCTTACCTCCCCGCTCATTATCTTGGTCATAACCTCGCGGGCTTCTTCATATGTTAAATTTTGCTTATCGGTTATTTTTTTTAGGATTGATTGCATTGTCTAAACCTCCAACTATTATAACCTATTTATGCTAACGCGGTCTTGAATTCTTCCTGCCCAAACGCCGCAAAAAGCGCTTTGGCTTTGTTTAGGCATTCTTCGTATTCTTTTTGCGGATCGCTCTCTTGCACTATTCCTGCGCCGCTTTGAATATTAACTATTCCTTTGTATTTAATAACCGTTCTTATAGCGATACAGCAATCCATATTGCCGTTGTAGCCCAGATAGCATATGGCTCCGCCGTAAAGACCGCGCCTGTGAGGCTCAAGTTCGCTTATGATTTCCATAGCGCGCGCTTTAGGCGAGCCCGACAAAGTGCCCGCGGGCAAAACTGCGCCAAGCGCGTCTAAAGAGTGGCAGTCCTTTTTTAGCTTGCCCGCGATTTCGCTCGTTAGATGCATTACATGGGAATATCTGTCCACCTTGAGATAGTTTTTTACTTTAACCGTGCCGATTTCGCAAATCTTGCTAAGGTCGCTTTGTCCCAAGCCTACAAGCATATTATGCTCGGCAAGCTCCTTGGGATCGCTTAGCAATTCTTTTTCCAACGCTTTGTCCTCTTCCTCGGTTCTGCCCCTAGGCCTTGTGCCCCCTATCGGATAGGTAATAACTTCGCCGTCCACAAGGCGGACGAGCGTTTCGGGCGAACAGCCCGCGATTTCTAAATCGTTCATCTTAATAAAATACAGATAAGGGGAAGGGTTTATCGTTCTAAGTCTTCTATAAATCTCAAAAAGTCCGCCTTGATAGAGGGCAAAAAACCTAAGGGAAGGCACTACTTGGCAAACTTCGCCTTGTTTGATATATTCTTGGGTTTTTTGAACATTTTTTAAAAATTGTTTAGGGGAAATATTGGTTTTAAAGATAGGTTTTTTGCCCAAGGCGGAAGAATTATAATCCGCTTGAGAATTAATTACTTCTTCCAAATAATCTAAATCACGCTGGCATCTTAAGTATTCTTGATCAAAGTCTTTTGATGAATCCATATTGGATATAAGATAGAGATACTGATCATAATGGTCAAAGACAATTAATTTGTCTATGAACATTAATTTTATGTCGGGCAAATCGTCTATTCGGGGATAGTCAAGTTTTAGCGAAGGGTCAAAATATTGGGCGCTCTCAAAGCCAAAATAACCCACAGCCCCGCCGGTAAACACGGGCAAACCCGGAACGCGCGGGGATTTATAACGGTCAAGAAGGTTTTTTAAAGTGTCGATGGGATTATCAAAAACTTGGACTTCGCCGTTTTGCTTTAGATACAGCTTGCCGTCGGTTACTTCGACAATTATCTCAGGATCAAGCCCCAAAAAAGAATACCTAGAACGCCTTTTTTCCTTAACGCTTTCAAAAAGGTAGCAATTTTTGCTCCTTGCGGCTATTTTTTGCAATAGCAAAACAGGAGTGTAAAAATCGGCATAAATTTTTCTAAAAACTGGAACTTTGCCAAAACTTTGGCTTAAATCAAAAACCTGGTCTTTTAACATACTAACCTAAACTCCTCTAAACTAAACTATTCTAATCTAAACTATATTTAGTTTTTCACATTTTCTTCAGGTTCCGGTGGATATTC